>JAOUMJ010000009.1 GCA_029881495.1 Nitrospinota bacterium
TTACGCGCGCCTCTACAGCGTAAAGAATGCCGGGCAACGCGCGGAAGAACTTCTAAGACAGGTGGAGCTGTTTGATAGAAAGAACGACCTGGCGAGAACATTTTCAAGAGGCATGATACAGCGGCTTTCAATCGCGAGGGCGCTGGTAGCCGATCCCGATTTCATTTTCCTCGACGAGCCGTTCACAGGGCTTGACGTACATTCGGCAACGGTATTTCGCGACCTCCTGCAGATTCTCCACAAAAGGGAAAAAACGGTACTCATGATCTCGCACGATATAGGGATCTCCCTATCGGTTGCAACAAGGATTGCGATACTCAACGCGGGAAAAATAGTTTACAACGAGCAGGCGTCGGGAAAAGACGTCTCTTCAATGAAAAAAATATATCTGGAAAAGCTGGGCCTATGAAAGAGTTCTACCAGGTTACTAAAGCGATACTCATGAAGGATATCAAGACGGAACTCCGCTCGCGCGAATTTCTTGGCAACACCTTCATGTTCGCCCTCCTTGTGATAATAATTTTCAACTTCGCATTCAAGCTAACCCCCGTAAATACCCCGGAGCTCGCATCGGGGATACTCTGGATAGCGTTTCTCTTTTCAGGAACACTCGGTCTTGGGAGGTCGTTCCAGGTGGAAAAGGAGAATGAGTGCATCCAGGGGCTCGCCCTTACTCCGGTTGACAGGACTGCCATATACTGGGCAAAAACAGCAGGCAATATGATCTTCCTGGCAACGATACAGATAATCATCATTCCGGTTTTCATAGTCCTCTACAATCACAACGTAATGGAACATCCGCTTGAGATGATTACCGTGATTCTCCTTGGGGACTTCGGTTTCATGGCGCTCGGCACGATCATAGCCGCCATGTCTGTAAACCTGAAGGCGAGAGAACTCCTCCTCCCTGTGCTCCTCCTCCCTCTGCTAGTCCCCCTGATAATATTTGCCGCCTCGGCGACATCGGCGCTAATACATACAGGGAATCTGGATCTCTTTTATTCCAGGGCAAAATTGATGGCCGCCTTTGATATCCTGTTTTTTGTTGTATCTTCGCTGGTGTTTGAATATATTGTGGACGAATCATGAGTTACTTGGCAGGAGCATACGGAATTATCTGGCTGGCGATATTCGTCTACGCCTTCATAATAGACCGCAAGGTCTCCCGACTTGAGCGGGAAATCGAATCCCTTAAAAAATGATCCAGGAGATCCTTGATAAACCGGGATTCAGGAAGGGGATAGTCGCTCTTTCCGCATTCCTGATACTCTCGGCTCTCTACCAATCACTCATAGGCGCCCCCGACGCACAGGGAGAACCGGTAACATACCGGATACTCTACTTTCATGTCCCCACCGCAATTATGAGCTACCTTGGATTTTTCATTACCTTCGTAGGGAGCATCCTTTACCTGGTAAGAAAGGATATGAGGTTCGACAGGTGGGCGACCGCGGGCGCGGAGCTTGGTATCCTCTTCTGCACCCTCATGCTGTTGACAGGGATGATCTGGGGGAAGCAGAGATGGGGGGCGTGGTGGCTCTGGGAACCGAGGCTCACAACATCTATGGTTCTCCTCGTAATATATATCGGGTATATGGCGCTCAGGGGGATGGTGGAAAACGAGGCGACACGCGCGAGATACGCCGCTGTATACGGCATCATAGGATTCGTGGATGTGCCGATAGTTCACTACGCGATAAAGATGTGGGGGAGCATCATGCACCCTGTAGTGATAAAGGGACCGACTAATCCAGGCATGACCTTCGAAATGCTGATAGCCCTCAGGGTTTCGATGTTCGCCTTTATAGTGACTTTCATAATGCTCTACCTCCTTCGGTTGAGAGTAGAGACGCTTGACGCGCAGATAAGAAAGATCCGCTCTGACAATTCATAAGGGATTTCGCGTATTACTTTGTGATATCATCACAAACTATCCGGCATAAAGCCGACAAAGCTAATACTGGAAATGGAGAATTAAATTGACTGCAATACATATGCACTTGGCGTTGAATCATATGCCGCTGGCAGTACTCTTTATGGGGCTTGCGATGTTGACATACGGAATGAGCAAAAGGCATGGCATATACATCAGGCTCGGTTTCATCTTTTTCGTTGTAGCCGCGGGCTTTACGATCCTTGCATTCGGCACAGGCATAGCCTCCCATGACGTGGCGGAAAGTCTCCCGGGCGTTTCGCATGACCAGGTAAAGCCGCACAGGGATGCCGCAAAAATGGCAATGATGGTAATGATGACGCTCGCCGGTCTTATGGTGGTCGGCCATTATGTGCTCGGCTCAAAAAATGCCCCTCCTCCATGGTTCATGCATTTTTCCTTTATACTCGGTGCCATTACTCTTCTCCTCCTTATGAATGCAGGATTCATGGGTGGACAGATCCGTCACCCGGAACTAAGACCGAATTTCAATATAGGTGGACAGGGGATGTTCCTCGAGGGATTGCAAGGCTACCCTCCGGGATATACCGAAGAGGATATCGCCCTGGATAAACAGAAGAGAATGGAATTCCTCAAACAAGAGAAAGAGAAGGCGGAAAAAGAGGGTATGGGTGAAATGGATCACAGCCAGCACCAGCACGAGGACCACTCGCAACATCAGCACTGATCCCCCGGAAACTGTTTGGTACATCTTGATTAGTTGGTACATCAAGAGTTCAAAATAGGATGTTCTTCCCAACGGTTGGCATTAGCCCAGATGAAAGATACGCAACCGGCAGTATGAAACTCCAGTAAATAGCCCACTCGAAATCTTACGCTATCCGAAATATTTTAATCACAAATAACTATTATACAAACCGTAGGAAAAGTGGGAAGTGATCCAAATGAAAAGAAGGTATAAAAAAAGGGCGCGGTGTGTAAAACACCGCGCCCTAGAAAACGTTCTATAACTTCAATTAGAAGTTGTAGATGAACATTGCGTAGCCCCAGTCGGCTCCGTCAACAGCCTTGCTTCCTTTTCTCTCCTTAACAGCCGCGCCAGGTGTGAACATCGAGTAACCAACTACAAGCTTGGTCGACTCGGTGAGACCCTTTGCAACAGTTATGTCGATCTCGGAACCGGCATCGGTCTCCTTACACTCTGCGATAGGATCATCGTTGGCATCAAAGCACTTGGCGGGCATAAGAGCGCCTGTGCCTACAACGTTAAGCCAGTCGTCGGTTGCCTGTGCAAGTGAGAGCATGTGGTAGTCAAATTTAATTGTCATACCCATCTGCTTGGTCTCAAGCTTCACAGCGATATCGTTCATGTTGCCCCAGCTGAAGAAATCCATGTGACCGTAGTGGGCATGGTTCGTGTGGTTAGGGAATACGAACGTACCGTGAGTGTCGGCTGAATCCTTGGCGTCACCGCTACCGGTGTTGTATTCGATTCCTGCCCTGGTTCCTTCCATCGGGGCGAACCCTGCGGCGATCGACATGGCGGACGCATCCTGCGCAACAATCTTGGAACCATCTGCGCTAACGCCCCAGTCGCCACCCTGAAGGGCATACTCAATTGTGTAGTCGGCTGGACCCGCTTTACCGGCTACGCGTACACCCATGGTGCTAACGTTCCTGCCACCTGAATATTGTATACCGGTATCGGCGTCTGGTGCACCTGCATCAGTCATCTCGGTCTGCCACCTGAGGAAGTAGGCATCGAGATTAAGTCCGGCAACTTTCAACATTGCGTAAAGACCATCAAGATCAACATCAGAAGTGGAATTACCGCTTACATTGTTCTCATCCTGTTTTGCTTTGATGACGTCAACCTGACCGAGGTCGCCAAGATTAACCATCAGTTTGTAAGCGTCATGCGCGCGGGCGTTGTCCTGCCATCCGAGGTGGCCGAGGAGTCTCTGGCTACCGTAAACCAGCTCCTGCCTACCAGCTTTAAGAGAAACTGGGAGACCGGCAAGGTTGTTTACCTGGAAATAAGCCTGATGGATGTCTACAGCTTCACCCTCTCTGCCGTCCGATACGCTGTTGGGCTGTGATGTGCCGGTCTGCAGATCAAAGCCGTTGCTTTGACCCCAGTATCGTGAATCCTGCAACTGGACAAAACCCATTGCATCATCTCCGCCAGTCTTGAAGTTTACGCGTGTCCTCTGACCGGTGAACTCCTTATTGTCGGATGTTTTCGCGTTAAAATCGTAGTTGTTCTTCATTTCTGGGCGTACGCGAATCTCACCGCTGATTTCGACGTCGCCCGCCATCGCCGGTGTGTAGATCACACATACCGCTAGGCTGATCATGGTTATTAAACGTTTCATTTACCCTCCCGCAAAATGTTAAATAAATCTGCTTGAGCATCTCCCCTGAGACACCCCTTCTGTCCCTATACGTCGCTGATTATACAACCTTTACATGTGTAATGCAAAATAACAAATTTAAAAATTTTGTTTCGTTACATCCTACTTTTCCTTTGAATTAGCCAATAAAAAAGAGTATGTTATATGTTCACGAGGAGTGTGCTTCGGCTTCTCCCTTACTTGAAGGGGAGTCGGAATTGTTAGATGGTCGCTTAACGGAATCTTTAAAACCTTAGGAGGGGTTCCATGGGTCGAGAAACTAAAGAAAAAGTAGAAACTGATATCGGGGAAAAACTTACAAAAAGAGATCTGGCAAAATTTGAAGAACTTGTAAAGGAAGCGGGGGCGCAAAGAAAAAGCCTTACTCTCCTCATTGAATACATTCAAAACAACATCGAAAACGTGAACCAGAACGTGACCACGATGAAACAGCTTGAAAGCAAAATTCCTTATTTCAAGGAGTTTACCGATAAAATGTCGGGCAAATTCGAGGAATTACGGAACGTGGAGATTCGCCTTAAAGAGGTGAATTCTGGGATAGAGACAACAAACGAGTCGCTCCACTCAAATAAAAAGATCGCCGACGAGGTCTCCCTCATGGTTGAACATATCAAGAGCAAGATCAAAGGGCTTGGCCAGCAGAGGCTCCTTGTTGAAAAGGCGAACGAAGAGGCAGGAAAACTCAATATCCTTCTCTGGGATATGGAAGCGAAGGTTAAAAAGCTTACCGAAGACAACAAGCAGATAAAGAAAACCGAAGGGAGCATCGCGAAACTCGACGAAATGCTCGACTCGGTTTCTGCAAAGATGGACGCGGTAAACAACTTCAAATCGATGATGAGCGAATTCGAGGCAAAGAACAGGGAGTTCGCGAAAGCCGCTAAGGAGATGGACAACAAGATCCAGCTCCTCCTTGAACAGAAGGAAGAGATGTCCGGTTATACCACCGACATTGAGAAGACACGAGTCATGATGTCTAAACTTCATAACGATGCCGACGAGCTGTTGAGGCAGAACGCGGTTATCAACCAGATGAACAAGGACATCGAAGGGCTGACAAGGGATATGAACTCCATCAGGGTAGAGACAACCCACATCGCCCAGAAGGAAGAGATGGTCAAAAGGGTTGCCACCAAGGTAAGGCAGCTTGAGGAGATGAATTCCGACCTTGAAATAAACTTGGCCCGCGTACGCGAGGACAAGGATTCAATAGCCGCTACGGAAGAGAAGATAAACAAACTGAACATCTTCCTTATAGAGTCTATTGGCGGAAAGATGAAGATACTCAAGGAAGAGATGGGCGCTGTGGAAAACGCCCGAGAAAAAATGACCCGCTTCCAGCGCGATGCCGACGAATTAGACCTGAAAATTCAAAAGTTTAGGGAAGATTTCAAGGTAAGCGAAGAGGTGGAGAAAAAGCTCTCCAAGGTGGCCGAGCTTAATGAAACCGTGAACTCCCAGATAAACGACCTTTCATCCAGAAGGAACGTTATCGACCAGGTAGAAAAGAAGGTTAACGATCTCTCATCGATGGTGATAAACCTCGATGTGAAAATGGAGAGCCAGTTGCAGAGGAAAAACCTTGTTGACAAGCTCGAAAAGAAACTCGACGGCCTCGACTATCACCTTGAGGACGCTACCCTCAAGGTTGAAAAAGTCGGGAAGAAGATCGAGTTCCTCGAAAACCTCGACAAAAAGGTTGAAGACCTGCGCGAGCTAACAAGGGCGGTTGAAGAGAAAATACTCGACATTACACGCGAGAAGAACAGCATCGATACACAGGAGAGAAGGATCAACTCCCTTAATTCCAAGCTGACTGTAATCGAGGAATCGGTATCATCCAAGCTTGCTGAACTGCAGGAAGGGCAGTCCCTCCTGAACAACGTAGTCCAGACAAAGGATGAGATCCTGCCGGTGCTCGAAAAAGTAGATGCTCAGCTGAAGGACCTGAAAGGGAAGAGCGGACTCCTTTCGACAGCGGAAGAAAAGGTAAATAACGTAAACGAAAAGGTAAAGGATCTCGAAAAGAGACTGCAGACCGTACGCGAGGAAGAGGCTCTCCTGATTGAGACGGAGAAGAAAATAAACTTCCTCAGGAACCTGGTCGACAAAACGGACAAACAGATCGAACAGGTAAGCAAAGAGGAATCGCTTATACGCAAGTTCCAGGAGGATATCGCCGTTCTTTCAGGCTCCATAGACGAGCTGAAAACGCAGGAAAAGAAGATCTCCAAACACCAGGATACGTTCAACACGATTTCGGAAAAGATAAGGTCGCTCTCCTCAATGATGGGAGAGGCGGAATCGAAGATGGATATCCTCTCAACAAGGATGAAACTGATCAACAAGACAGAGCAGAGGCTCAACGACCTCAATATTCTTTCCGAGGACATCAAAACCAAGATCAAGGTATTGCAGTCCGAAGAGACGGTTATTGACAAGGCTTCTGAAAAGATCACTCAGCTCAGGTTCCTTCTTGGGGAGCTCGACAACAGGTACGGAACACGTGAATCCGCAGCGAGGCCAAAAGTAAGCGAGGCGTAATCAGGAAAGACTGATAGTTTTCAAGAAGGGCTCCTCCAAACGGGAGCCCTTTTTTTTCGGGGAGGAGTTTAGTTTCTATGAGTATAGGTGTAATTGGCGGGAGCGGTCTCTATGCCATGAAGGACCTTAAAATCCTTAAAAAAGAAAAAGTGACAACCCCTTTTGGCGATCCGTCTGACGAATACGTTATCGGAGAGATTGGCGGGAAAGAGGTAGTATTCCTTCCGAGGCATGGGACCGGGCACAGAATTCTTCCGTCTGAGCTGAATTTCAGGGCAAACATATACGGAATGAAAATACTCGGTGTTTCCAAGATACTGTCGGTATCGGCCGTTGGCTCTTTGAAAGAAGAGATAAAGCCGGGGCATATAGCTTTCCCGGATCAGTTCATTGACAGGACTTTCGCAAGAAACTCCACCTTTTTCGGCAACGGGATAGTTGCGCATGTTTCTTTTGCGGATCCAATATGCAAAGAGACATTGCAGGTTGTCGCAGAGGCGGCAAAAAGGGCGGGCGCGACCATCCACGTTGGCGGAACTTACATAAACATGGAAGGGCCACAGTTCTCCACAAGGGCGGAATCCCGCATGTACCGGAGCTGGGGGGCCTCGGTAATCGGGATGACAAACCTCAATGAAGCCAAGTTGGCCAGGGAGGCGGAGATCTGCTATGTGACTATTGCGTTATCCACAGATTACGACTGCTGGTACGAGGAAGAAGAAGATGTTTCGACAGAGGCGATACTGGAAGTTATCCACAGGAACGTGGCAATGTCGCAGAAGATAATAAAGGAGGCGGTAGGCTCGCTAGGCGAAAGTTGCGGGTTTGGCTGCCATAACATGATGGCAAATACGATAATGACGGATCCAACGAGGATACCGGATGAAACAAAAAAGAGATTAAATCCTATTATAGGGAAATACATAAAATGACAATTAGTTCTGAATTATTTCAAAGCGCAAAAAGGATCATTCCAGGTGGGGTGAATTCACCGGTTCGTGCGTTCAAATCGGTGGGACTTGACCCGATATTTATCAGCTCAGCCAAAGGGAGCAAGATGACCGATGTGGACGGCAATACCTACATTGACTATGTAGGGAGCTGGGGGCCGATGATAGTCGGCCATGCCAATGATGGCGTCCTGGAATCGATATTTGAGACAGCCAGAAAAGGGACTTCATTTGGAGCGCCGACCCTCTTGGAAACAAGGCTAGCTGAACTCGTGGTCAGCTCTGTACCTTCAATTGATATGGTAAGGATGGTGAACTCAGGTACCGAGGCTACCATGTCCGCAATTCGGCTTGCCAGGGGGTATACCGACAGGGACCTGATATTAAAATTTGAAGGGTGCTATCATGGGCATGGAGATTCGCTTCTCGTAAAAGCCGGCTCCGGGGTGGAGACACTCGGGTTACCAGATTCACCTGGCGTACCGGCGGATCTCGCAAAAAATACCATTACAGTCCCATTTAACAACCTTCCTGAAGTTGAAAAGGCTTTCAAGAAACATAAAGGGAAGATCGCCTGCGTAATTCTTGAGCCGATCGTAGGGAACATGGGAGTTCTTCCCCCTAAAAAAGATTTCCTTGAGGGGTTGCGAGATCTTTGCAGTGAGCATGGAACAGTCCTGATTTTCGATGAAGTTATGACAGGATTTCGCGTAGCACTCGGCGGCGCCCAGGAGCTTTACCGCGTAACTCCGGATCTTACCACTCTTGGCAAGATCATCGGAGGGGGGCTCCCGGTCGGGGCGTACGGGGGGAAAAGGGAGATAATGGAAAAGATAGCCCCCGCGGGACCGATATATCAGGCCGGCACCCTTTCCGGCAATCCGCTGGCGATGGCGGCAGGTATCGCTACATTGAACATTCTCAGAATCCCCGGAACCTACAGTATGCTGGAGACCAAGGCGGCAAGGCTGGCAAAAGGGCTCGAAAAAGCGGCGTCGGAAGCTGGGGTAAAGGTGAAACAAAACAGGGTTGGGAGCATGTTCTCAATGTTCTTTACAGAATCCGATGTGTTCGACTACGAATCTGCGAAAACTTCAGATACAGCCAAGTATGCAAAATATTTCGCAGGTATGCTCAAAGAGGGGGTATACCTCGCCCCTTCCCAGTTCGAAGCAGGTTTCATTTCGCTTGCACACACTGACGAAGATATTTCCGACACTGTTTCAGCAGCCGAGCGTGTACTAAAGACTCTTTCCTGATTATGGGAATTGACGGCATTTCCGGAAGGTAGTGCCGTCAATTTTTAGACATATTTCAGCAATCAAACAGCGCTGCTGTAAGTCCAAATAAAACAAATAGCTGACCGAACGGTCAAGCATGCGTATTATGTTTTGTTGTGAACTTGGTCGTTATTTTCCGGATTTTCAAAATTTGTGAGTCCCGACAATCCAAATCCTGTTAATATATATAAGAATATAATATATATAAAAGTAAAAGGCAGGAATTCTTTATTTGAGGTGGACTAACATGAAACTCAGCTACTTGGCTCTAACAATACGCAACGGGAAGAGTTGACGTGTTATCTTGTCGAGCCGCCCAATACCGAAAAATGAACCGTCCGGGCTATAAAGCCTTGCTAAATCAATCTGTTCACCATACCAGTTTATTGATGAGCCGTGGAAGAGGGTCTTTTCGTCATTTGAATTCAAATCGTAACGGGTTAGAAAGTCGAGAGGGTAATCGAGCGGAAGTAGCCATTTTGAGCGATCCCTTGGAAACTCTTCCAGAACAGAGAGTTTTACTGCAGTCTCAATCCTGAAATTGTGAGAGCTTACCCTTGTTAGCGAGCCCATATGGGCCGGGATACCGAGTTCCCTGCCAATATCTTCACAGAATGTGCGAATGTAGGTGCCGGTGGAGACGGAAGCGGAAAAAACCGCTCGATCCCTGGAAAATTCCAGGAGTTCAACTTTATGTATGGTGACAACCTTAGCCTCCCTTTCGACCACAATGCCGGCACGGGCCGACTCATATAGTCTTTTCCCTTCAACCAGCTTTGCTGAGTACATTGGGGGAACTTGCTGTATCTCACCTAGGAATCCTTGCATTGCGCTTACTAATTTTTCCCTAGTAAGTCCTTCGATCGGCCCCTGAACTGTAACTTTTCCTGTGGCATCTTGAGTATCAGTCTCTGAACCAAATATGATCTCAGCCTTGTAGGTTTTCGGCGTTCTATCAAAGAATGGAAATAGCTTGGTTCCAAACCCAATTCCAATAGGGAGTACCCCTTCCGCACAGGGATCCAGGGTTCCAAGGAAGCCCGCTTTCTTAGCGTTCAGGGTCCGTTTTATTCTACCGAGGCACTTGTTGGAGGTTTCCCCAGACTCTTTATAGAAATTGATATAACCGTCCATCTACTCTGGGCTTTCGTCGCTATCGTTACTATTAAGGTCATTTTCACCAGAAATACCCTCTTTTTCCTCAATTTTGTGGAATATTCGATTTATATGATCTGCCTCTTCAGGCAGGGTATCGAGAATGAAATGAATGTCTGGAAGCTTTTTGATCCTCATCCGTTTCCCTAGTTGGCTTCGGATAAATTTAGATGCGCTAACAATACCCTTAAAAGAGTTTTTCCTCTCCAGATCATTCCCAAAGGGGGAGATATATACTTTTGCGTGTTGGAGGTTTTCCGCAAGATCAACTGCAGTTACGGTAATAAAGCCGATACGTGGGTCCTTAACCTCTTCGCGGATAATCGACGCAATTTCCCTCTGCATCACCCCACGAACCCTTTCACTACGTTTAAAAGAGTACATTTTCACCTTTTCCTTTAATATCAATCGAGATTTCAGCGTGAGAGACCTCGGCCTCTGTTAGTCCGCCAATAAATTCAATAAGATGGGTCAACTGACCTTCAATATATGTTCTGTCGTTCCCGACCGTGGCCGCAGCGATATGTGCAACCTGGTGGACATCAAGTTCGCCGACCTCAGAGATGGCAATATTGAAGCGGTGTTTTACCCTGTCCTTTATACGGTTTAAAACGGACCTTTTCCCCTTGAGGGAGCTGTTCCCGCGCAGAACCAGGGTGATGGAACATGCGCCGATATAAAAACCGCCATTCTTCAGCAAGGGATACTACCTCGCGACATAGAGAAAAATATATAAAATACCGTGGTAATAGTGTTCAACCTAATTGGCTCCTTTGTCAGAATACGATAGCAGTAAGGATTTATTGCGAAAAAATATATATAATTCTATTTTTTCTGGAAAACCATTCGCCAATCGGTATCGTTTATCTTTGTAACTTCTATCACCTTGTTCCCCTCATTCTCCATTGAGCGGGGTACATTCTCTGTTGCAGGGTGATGATCGGTTATTATTTCGAGGATTTGGCCACTTTCCATCTTTTCAAGTGCCAGTTTCGACCTGACAAAGGTAAAAGGGCAGTGCTCCCCCTTAATATCAACCGTTTTATCTATCTTATATTCGCTCATAATATATTAAATTATATAGTGACCACTTGGTCAGCTTCAATAATGGCATCCAGAAGACCATCGTAGTTAATGAATTTTTCCGATTTAATGTTCCCGGCATATGCATCATTTTCGAGAAAAAAGCATCCTTTTCTATCAAAATTAGAAGGAAACACAGCATTTTGGGCCAATACGGTTTTCTGTCCTTCTCTATCGACCTTGATTGAGCCCAATAATGATGACTCAGGGTTCCTGATAATCAGCAATCTCTTTTTCATATTTTAAAATCACCATGGGCAACCGCACAATCCATACAGCTGTCTGGAAAGATGGTCACAATTATACCTTTATCTATAGATTCGGCCAGTTTCATTGCCGCCGCAAGAGCTGCGCCGGATGAAGTGCCAACAAGCATCCCTTCCTCCTTTTCGATCCTGGTAACCATATCATACGCCTCTTCCGTTTTTATTGAAACCTTCTCATCGTAGACAGAGGTGTCATAGATACCCGGGATGATTGAGGAGTCCATATGTTTTAGCCCCTCTATGCCGTGTAGTGATTCAGCTGGTTCAACGGCATAGCATTTGACAGATGAGTTCTTGCTTTTCAGGCCACGCGAAGTTCCCATGAGGGTGCCTGAAGTTCCGATACCTGCCAGAAAATGGGTGACCTTTCCTTTGGTTTGATCCCATATCTCATTTGCGGTGGTGTCCCTATGGGCCATCCAGTTAAACGGATTATTGTACTGATCCGGCATGAAGTACTTGTCCGGGTCTTTCAGGTAAATTTCCCGCGCCAAATTTATGGCGCCGTCGGACTGTTCCATAGGGTCCGAAAGTATCAAGGTGGCATCATACGATGAGGCCATTAAACCTTTGCGCTCTTTGCATACGTTTCCCGGTACCACAAGGTTCACCTCGAATCCGAGTATCTTTCCGATAAGGGAGTAGGCGACGCCGGTATTTCCGGAGGTCGAATCGAGTAGGACCTTCCCCTTTTTCAGCTTCCCGGATTTGATACCCTCCTGGATCATGCGAAGTGCCGGTCGAGCCTTAACCGAGCTTCCGGCATTATACCATTCAGCCTTTGCATAAATTTCTATATCCTTCCCTAGATCTTTCGTAATATTTTCGATTTTTACCAAGGGAGTGTTCCCGATCCGCTGAAGGATGGATTCATCAAACTTTGTGATTTTAGGTATAGGTGTCATTGTGTGAGCCATAATACTGTTTCCTAATTAATAATTATGTCCGCATTGTTGATAACTTTTTCGAGTTCGCCACTCAAAAAACTCTCAGGGGTAATATTTTCCAGCTGAAAGGTATCCCCACCATCTTCAACCAAAAACTTCGCCCCCATTTCGCTGAGCATATTTATATTTTTTGTTATGTCTCTAATGCCGACAGCGGCCTCATCGAGATTGCGCAAGGCATTTTTCCCTTTCTCCATAAACACCAGGTTAAGGGAGATATTGCTGTTTATGGTCAATCCTAGGCTCATTCTCAGTTTTTCCGCGAGATGGTTGGTCCCGAAGGGATACTCGTTTAAAACCACAAACACTTCTTTTTTCATATAATATATAAACCTATGTAAGAGCGATATACCTGTCTACATCATAAATCATCTTGGAGTGGTCGTATTGGCTACCATAATGAAACTTATCTGACCGCTGAACCTTGAGCTCATCACTGTTATGAGCGCAGACCGTTATTTTTGCGCCGTCATCGGCAAGCTTCAGGAACTTCTCGTTTGCGGAGTTCAGCACAGCCTCATACATCATGAAGATCTCTACATGAATGCCGCGCTTGAGGGCGGCAGATGAGATACCTTCCACGAGTGTACAATCCTGGCTGTTCGGTCCGCCGAAGAGAAGGAACCCTATACTTTTTACTTCACCCATCGCCTAGCTCCCGGGCATCCCGCAGAATTCGACATAATCTATCAACTCTTTAATTGTAGGCTTCTCTCCACAGATCGGACACTTTGGATCCTTCCTGAGATTCAGTTTCCTGAAATCGGTTTTCAAGGCATCGTATAGAAGGAGCTTCCCTATAAGAGGCTCACCTTCGCCGATTATCAGTTTGATCACTTCGGTCGCCTGCAATGTCCCTACTACTCCCGGCAATACCCCAAGGACCCCCGCTTCCTGGCAACTTGGGACCATACCCGGTGGAGGGGGTTCGGGATAGAGACATCGGTAGCATGGACCGTCGGGAGTTTTGAACACTGTTACCTGACCTTCGAATCTGAAGATGGAGCCATGCACGTTTGTTTTTCCGAGAAGGACGCAGACATCATTAACAAGATACCTGGTCGGGAAGTTGTCGGTACCGTCGACGATTATGTCATAACCTCCGAGGAGTTCCATCGCGTTGCTTGATTCCAGTCTGGTGTTGTGAAGTACAACTTCAACATCAGGATTCATGGAGGTCAGCTTGTCACGCGCGGACTCTATCTTTGGCCTGTCGATATCTTTTGTTGTATGGAGGATCTGCCTTTGAAGGTTGGAGCGGTCGACTACGTCGAAATCTAGAAGACCTATCTTCCCGACGCCGGCCGCCGCAAGATACAGGGCGATGGGGGAGCCTAGCCCGCCCGCGCCTATGAGGAGCACCCTGGCCTTCAGGATTTTCTCCTGGCCCACTCCCCCCACCTCCGGGAGGATGATGTGCCTGGCATACCTGTATATCTGGTCTTCGGTAAAATCCAATTTCGTATTCCTCTAAAAACCTGAAAGGTATCCTTCATGGTCCGCCAAGCCGCCTGCAATCGCAGGGATGATGGAAACAACATCCCCATCCTTAAGCGCGGTCTTGTCGGAATCGAGAAAACGGATATCCTCTTCGTTCACATATATATTTATAAATTTCCGAAGCTCACCCTCTTCAGAGTAGAGACGTTCCTTAATGCCTGGAAAATTCTTTTCGAGGTTTTCTATCGCCTCCTTGATGTTTGCCCCTTCAGCTTCCACTTCAGGTTTTCCACCGGTCACCTTTTGAAGCGGCGTTGGGACCCTAACCTTTATCGACATCTTTCCTCCATTCAATATTAATCCTAGGTTCTAACTTTTTCATATTCATCCAGCCTCGGGTGGATCTCCGGTACCGCCTGAAACTGGTTGTCGAGTGCTTCGAGAGTTTTTAGCCCGTTCCCCGTCACGCAGAGCACGGTCACCTTCTCCGGGTCGAGCCTCCCCTGATCGAGAAGTTTCTTCGCGGTAGCAACAACTACACCACCCGCGGTCTCGGTGAATATCCCTTCGTGGTTGGCAAGGAGCTTCATGCCTTCGACCAGTTCCTGGTCGGAAACGTCTTCTCCCCATCCGCCCGACTCCTTGATAACCTTTATGCCGTAAAATCCGTCGGCGGGATTTCCTATAGCTATGGAGCGGGCGATGGTGTTCGGCTTCTGAGGCTTGAAGTTCGTCCATCCCTCCTTTACCGCCGTAGTGACAGGGGAGCATCCGGTCGCCTGCGCGCCGAAGATCTTTGTCTTGGCGGAGTCTATGAAGCCTAGCCTCTCGAATTCCTTTAGCGCCTTGTCGATCTTCGTGATCAGCGATGAACCGGCTATCGGGACGACGACCTGGTCGGGCGCCTTCCAGCCGAGCTGTTCGGCGATCTCGTATCCGTATGTTTTCGACCCCTCGCCGTAATAAGCGCGGATGTTTATATTCACGAAAGCTATAGGGTACTTGTCCCCTATCTCGGAACAGAGCCTGTTCACGTCGTCATAGGAACCTTTTATCTTGATAAGCTTCGGATTGAAAATCTGGGTGGCAACCACTTTACCTGCTTCGAGATCCGCAGGAATAAAGATATGCGCTTCCATCTTCGACTGTGCCGCCAGGGCCGCGACGGAGTTCGCCAGGTTCCCGGTGCTCGCGCAACCGACAGTGCGGAAGCCGAGTTCCGCCGCTTTCGAGACAGCGCAAGCAACAACCCTGTCCTTGAAGGAGAAGGTCGGGTGGTTTACCGAATCGTTTTTTACGTAAAGATGCTTCATTCCCCACTCTTCGCCGAGGTTCTTCGCGTGATGAAGAGGGGTGAACCCGACGTTCGGTCCGGATGTCGGCTCCTCGTCCAGAGGGAGGAGTTCCTTGTACCTCCACATGTTCTTGCCTCGAGACTCGATCACCTTTTTGGTGAGGACTTTGGCTATTGCGTCGTAATCGTAAGCGACTTCCAGCGGGCCGAAACAGAACTCGCAAACGTGGATCGCTTTCTTCTCGTACTCCTTGCCGCACTCACGGCACCTTAATGCAGTAACGTATCCCATATCTCTTATGCTCCTACCATTGCGTCAGCAAAAAATGAAACGACATTTTGTTCCTTTTTCATCCGCGACGCAACATTTAATGAAGCCATCAGCACAGCGCCGGAGGAAACCCCCGCAAGGAGACCCTCCTCTTTCCTTATCTGCTCGGCCATCGACTGCGCGTCACGGGAGGAGACCTTCTCAACGGAATCGATTATATCCATATTAAGGACAGGGGGAATAAAACCAGCTCCGATGCCGTTGATGAAATGCATGCCGGGCTGTCCGCCGGAAAGTACGGAAGACTCTGCAGGCTCCACAGCGACGATCTTCACATCGGGATATTTTGCCTTCAGGCTCTCGCCTACACCGGTTATCGTTCCGCCGGTCCCTACGCCCGAAACGAACGCGTCTATTTTTTTGTTTCCCATCGCCTTAATAATCTCTTTCGCTGTTTTGTTCCTGTGTATCTCCGGATTGGAAGGATTGTTGAACTGGTCGGGATAAAAGAAACTCTTCTCTTTTTTGCAGAGTTTCAAAACCCTCTCCTTCGCACCTCTCAATCCCTTGTCTCCAGATGTAAGCTCTACTTTTGCTCCGAGCTGTTTGAGCATTTTTACCAATACGGTGTTATCGGTATCCGGCATAACTATCACGACGTCATACCCGGCGCGCCTTCCAAAGATGGTCAGACTGATACTGCTGTTGCCTGCGGTCGGCTCGATTATCGTGCCGCCAGGTTTCAGCGCCCCTCGGTTTTCGCCGTCCCTTATCATGTTCAGGGCGATCCTGTCTTTTACGCTTCTGCCCGGATTGCAGTAATCGAGCTTGGCGTAAATGGAAGCGCCGCCGATATTTACAAGTCGATTGAGCTTCACCATCGGGGTGTTGCCCAAAAGCTCCTCCAGCGAATCGTGTACCATTAAGGCCATCCTTGGGGTTAATTCTAATAAACCCGACTAAATGTGTCAAGATTAATTGGGCTAAATCTGTGTGATCTTATATGGAGATAAATTAAGAGCTGGTATTTAAACTTGAAACTTTAAAACTGATGTAGAGAATTTCACCGCAACAGTCATGGAAAATTTGCCAGAGTACAAACCAGGGCATACAATCGACATCATGATCGAAATAAAACTCGCGAAGACTGCCGGCTTCTGCTGGGGGGTGAAGAGGGCGATAGACCTGACGCTCGAAACATCGCGCAAGAAACAGAAGCCTGTTTACACGCTTGGTCCGCTCATCCACAATCCGCAATTAATAGAACTGCTGGAAAGTAAAAAAATACATACAATCAACGGCGTGCAGGGGTTGGACGAATCCGAAGTGATAATCAGGACACACGGGGTTACACCAGGTTTGCGAAGAGAGATAAAGGATTCGGGGCACAAGATAACCGATGCCACCTGTCCCCTGGTTGCGAGGGTTCAGGGGATGATAAAAAAATATTCCGGACTTGGATTTACCATCGTCATTGTCGGCGACGAAGGGCATGCCGAAGTTGTGGGGCTGAAGGGATATTCAAAAACTTCCGTCCATGTGATCGCTGGACCTGACGACGTTTCAAAACTTCCAGACTGTGAAAAAGTTTTTGTCGTTGCGCAGACGACCTGTGACCAGAAAAAATATCTGGAAGCTGTACAGAAGCTGAAAGAAAAATTCTCAAACGTCGAAGTGGGGGAGACCATCTGCGAGGCGACATATGAACGTCAGGATGAAGTGCTGAAACTTGCCGACGAAGTCGAAATGATAATTGTTGTCGGCGGAAAGAATTCCGCCAACACAACGCGTCTTGCCTCCATCGCAAAAGAGAAAGGTGTGAGGGTGCTTCATATCGAAACGGAGAAAGAGATAAGCGAAAAGGATCTTGAGGGTATAAAGAGCGTTGGGGTAACAGCGGGAGCATCGACACCGAAATGGGTGATCGACAGTGTTATTGAAAAGCTGAAAAGTATTTCAACTCCCGCATCGGGATTCATCGGGAAGCTTTCCGAAGGGATAAAGTTTCTTGTGAAGAGCAATATCTATTTGTCGGCAGGAGCGGTGTTGCTTGCATATACAAATTCCGTTGCGATGGGAATCGAATTGCGTGCAGACATACTATTGATCCCTTTCTCCGGGATACTTTCCACCTATCTTGTATACCAGTTATTGAACTCGTCACAACTTGTCTTGAGCAACAGGAAAAAATATCTCTATCATCTGGAATATAAAAATCTCTTCTGGGTTATGGTGGCGGTTTCATTTGTCACAGGTTTTTATCTCTCTAACCTGATAGGTGTTGCGGCAGTTATTATCTTCTCGTCTGTCGCACTCTTTGGCGCCATATATGGCTTTAGTGAAATTGGAGAAGGGGGGGTATCACGATTATCTCTCTTGAGGGCGATACCTGCTTCCAAAGGGATCTTCTCCGCGCTTGCATGTATTGCCTACACGGTAGCTATTCCATACCTGTCATCCGAGGAGAAGGTAGTCGTTTTGGTTCCCTTTCTTTTTACACTCGGTGTTGCCTATGTAAGGTCGGTGCTCCATGAGTTGAGGGATGTTTCTGGCGATCAGGTATTCGGGAAAGAGGTGATACCGGTTATTCTCGGCGTTGAAAAGGCGGGGCGGATGTTGCTTGGGGTCATTCTGTTTATAGGAGTGGTAATCGTTTACGGGATAGTCTCTGGGATACCCTTTGCTCCCTTGCTCGGGATGTCGGCAGGAGCGCTATACCTCCTCTGGTTTTTAGTTTTCGGAAGGGGGAAGGGGTGGCAGGCATCGCTTCGCTATGAACTCTTTCTGGATGGCCAGTTCTACATAATCGGAACAGCAACAATAATTGCGGGGTTGATTTAAAAAAGGGCTGAGACCGGATGTTCCACGTGGAACATTTATTCTGCGCGGAATTTGAAACAGCTCCTTCCTGCGATCTGCCCAGTAAATGTTCCACGTGGAACACTGCACAAATGCCCATATTATCGACGCCAAATCCTTCTTGCAGAAAGGAAGAGCCCTCTCTACAAAAATCCTGATCTTCTATAGTATCCAGAGCTTTTTCCATCCATTTTCGGCCCCTACTCCAAAGGATATTTTCGCCTTATATTTCCGGAAACAGCGGATTATTAATTACTTCAGGTTTTGCCCGTAAACAGATTTGATATTTTTGTTGCCGATAAAAATAACCGCTGGTACACTTCATCCCAAGTTGAAATTTACTATTGCCATATCGAATCAAAAAGGTGGGGTTGGAAAAACCACTACTTCAATAAATCTTGGTGCGTGTCTTGCCATGTCAGGGATGAAAACTCTCATTATTGACCTCGACCCGCAGGCGAACGCAACATCGGGACTAGGATTGCATATTGATTCCGAGTACAGCATCTATAGAGCATTGATGGGGGAGGGTGCCAGCAACGGCATCATCCGAAGTACAGCAGTCGATAATCTTCAGATAATATCTTCGGACATTAATCTTATTGGAGCGGAGATAGAGCTGCTCTCGATGGATAACAGGGAGTTCATGCTGAAAAAGGTTATCGAGTCTATTCCGGACGATTTTGATTTTGTTATTATCGATTGTCCCCCTTCCCTTGGGGTATTGACCGTGAACGGGCTGACAGCGGCCAACTCGGTTATCATTCCTCTTCAGACAGAGTACTATGCGCTGGAGGGATTGAAACAGCTGATGGATACGATCGAAAGGATAAGGGGGTCGTATAATCCTTCGCTGGAAATCGAAGGGGTGCTCTTTACCATGTATGATGGAAGGACTACCCTTTCCAACCAGGTTGTTCAGGAGGTTCGGTCGCATTACAAAAGCAATATTTTCAAAACGGTCATCCCGAGGAACATTAGGGTTTCGGAGGCTCCGAGTCACGGCCTCCCTATTACGATGTATGATGCGAAATCAAAAGGTGCTGACGCGTATATTGATCTGGCGAGAGAGCTTATAACGAAGCACAGGGATATTCTGGAAAAGTAGAAGAGGAGTAGAGGATTTGTCTACCAGGAAAGCTTTGGGAAAAGGTCTTTCGGCTCTTATGCCGACCCAGGGGGAGGTCGCCTTACGGGTGACCGAAGTCCCTATCGCACAGATCGTCGCGAACAAGTATCAGCCGAGAACGGTATTCAAGGATGATAAGATCCGGGAGCTTGCCGAATCGATAAAGGAGAACGGGATCATCCAGCCGATACTTGTGCAGAGGGTGGGTGACAAATATGAGATCATCGCGGGGGAGCGACGTTTCAGGGCTTGCAGGTATTTAAGGAAAGAAACGATACCGGCGATAATCAAAAGTGTTCAGAAGAGAGAGTCGCTGGCGCTTGCCCTTGTGGAGAACATCCAGCGCGAAGAGCTCAATCCCATCGAAGAGGCGAAGGCCTACAAAATTCTGATGGAGGAGTTCACGCTTACCCAGGAAGATGTCGGGAAGAAAGTCGGGCGTGACCGCTCTTCCGTTGCAAACACTCTTCGTCTCCTGAAACTTCCAAAAGATATCCAGCGAGACATCGAATCCGGCTCATTGACCATGGGGCACGCGAGAGCGATTCTCGCTTGCGAAACAGAACCGGCAATGATGGAGATGCGAAAACAGATCTTGAAGTATGGTCTCAACGTGCGTGACGTTGAAGCGAAGGCGAGAAAAAATAAGAGCGCAAAATCGAAATCCAAGTCTGCATCGCTCGATCCGTTTCTCAGAAATTTTGTTGAGACTATGCAAAAGACATTTTCCACAAAGGTGCATATCAAGCCGAATAAAAAAGGTGGCGGCTTAGTGACCATAGAATATTATTCGACCGAGGACCTTGAGCGAATAATCGAGAGCATCTGAACCGGCTCCAAAAATTTCTTTCATAATCTATTTCGGCTTCAATCGATCTCACCCAAACGTCTATAGCTCTCACTTCTCGTTTGGCGGTTGAGAAATCCGCACTTCTCTATTCGTTCCCTTTCAGCGTGGAGAGGGAGAATAAAGTTGGGACTCCGAATTGGGATTTGACATGAGCGATAGCCGATTATATATATTACCATACGATATTATATATATTACGATATTCGTTTTATATCTCTCCTCCATTTTTTCATAGTTCGTGACAAGCAAACACTATTTTATGTATTCTTGAGTGAGCGGTCTGGTAATAAATCGTAAAGGGGTGGTTCATTGAAATCTGCTGAGATTGGATCGGTCGTCTTTCCGGATATGGTGATGTATATCCTATCTCGACATTGGGGAGAAAACTCGGAGGCTTTATTGCGCTCCTGAGAATAGGTATGATACCCCTTTCTGCAGTAATTTTGGGTTCAGGATTCGTAGAGGAGATGGAATAGCATAAGGATCCTGCGAAGGGGAGTTTAACATGTCCGAACTTCGGACATCATATTGACGGGAGGCACGACGGAAGGTGATGGGGAGTTTAACTGAAATTACAGGGAGCATAGCCGGTTTCTTCTGGGGGACGCCGATGATTGTTCTTCTCGGCTTTACCAGTATCTATCTGACCGTTGGAATGCGTTTCATACAGTTCCGAAAACTGTTCCAGGCTTTTAAAATCCTTTACGGTTCAATTAACAGAAGCGCGGGGAAAAAGGGTGATATCTCCCCCATGCAGGCGCTGACCACCGCCCTGTCCGCGACGGTCGGCACAGGAAATATAGCTGGTGTGGCAACCGCAATAACGGCCGGCGGTCCCGGTGCGCTTTTCTGGATGTGGATCATGGGGCTGGTCGGGATGGGGACCAAGTTTGCAGAGATCCTTTTAAGCCTTCAATACAGAGGGACCGATTCCGAGGGGAGGATGGTCGGCGGGCCGATGTATTACATTGAGCATGGTCTCGGGAGCAGGAAGTTGGCTGTCATGTTCGCGTTATGTGGTGTTGCCGCATCGTTTGGTCCGGGGAACATGGTGCAGAGCCATTCAATAGCGGTTGCGGTAAAGGATCTCTTTGGCGTGGCGCCACTGTTGACCGGTCTGGTTTCGGCATTTTGTGTAGCGCTGATAATTTTGGGCGGAATTGTACGCATAGGCCGGGTGACCGAGGCGCTTGTCCCTTTTATGGCGGGATTTTATATTCTTGGCGGGTTGATCATTTTGATAATGAATATCGCGCAACTCCCGTCGGCTATCTGGCTGATTTTGGAATCTGCTTTCTCGCCGGTTGCGGCGACCGGCGGTTTTGCCGGGGCAACCGTTAAGGAAGCTCTACGTTTCGGTGTGGCGCGGGGTGTATTTTCAAATGAGGCGGGTTTGGGTTCAGCGCCGATAGCCCACGCGGCCGCAAAGACCGACAAACCGTCCGAGCAGGCTCTGATAGGAATGCTCGGTGTATTTATAGATACCCTTGTAATATGCAGTATCACCGGACTTGTGATAGTGGTCACTGGTATGTGGCAGAGCGAATTCAACGGCGCGGAGCTGACTATGAGGGCTTTTGATGCCGGTATGCCGGGGAGCAATTACGGTGGCAAGATTGTCAGTTTCGGCCTGATACTTTTTGCCTTTACTACCTTTATCGGGTGGTCGTATTACGGATTGCAGTGCGTTGAATATCTCCTCGGCCTGAAGACCGCTCTGGCGTACAGATGGGTTTTCGTTGGGGTCATCGTTCTCGGTTCACAGCTGAAGCTCGACCTGATCTGGAATATCGTTGATATTATGGTCGCGATGATGGCAATACCGAACCTTATCGCGCTTCTGGGAATGAGCCGGATGATCTTCAAGACAGTAAACGACGGGGAGGATTTAAGATAATCCCCCGATAGTTTTCAGTGAAACGGGAGGTTTTTGCCGGAAATTCATTCAAAGGGGGAGATTGTTCCCAAATGCTTTAATACTTTATAATTTTCTCAAGGCAAATGCGTTATAGTTGGTGACAATGCGCCATGATAGATGGCAATATGGCGACAGGGCATATAAAATAAATAAACAGAGCGAAAGATACTTGGAGACATGACGAAATGGGAATTACCGATTTCCTGAAAAGGAACACCGGTCCGGATGAAAACACAAAGGCCCATCTGAAGGAAATTTCGATAGGGAATACCGAGATAAATATACATATTGGGAAAGAAAAGACCCTTTTTTCCAGCACGATAGTTGAATTGGATATGGTGGGTGACGAGATACAATCAATTCTGATCGATACCCTTATCCCGGAATCGGGAAACGAACTCCTGAAGAAAAATCCTAATATTCTGGTAGCCTATTTTTTTCGCGGAGCATCATACAAATTTGAATGTAAATTCACCGGCATAAGGAAAGGAAAATACGACTCCCTTAAGCTGTCGGTGCCCACCAAAATTTTGAAAACCGGCGGTCAGAGCTATGAGAGGAGTTCCTTTCGGGCGGCGACGACCATGTTTGCCCCTATTCTGTTCACCATAAACGATATAGAGGAAAAGGCTTCCGATATAAGTACGGGGGGGCTGAGTTTCAATACCTTGCAGAACCTGGAGCTCCTTCATGCCACCGGTGAGGAATTCGATATTGATCTGAAAATACCCTCCCAGAATGTTGAAATGACGCTAGCCGCAAAGGTCTGCCTCTTTTTGCCCAGGGTGGTTACCGTGAAGAATCAGCGAAAAAACCGCTGCGCGTTGCAATTCACAAAATTGAGGCTACCGGAGGAGGAGGCTATCTCTCAATACATAATGGAGAGACAGCGCGAAGACCTCCAGAAAACAAGAGCGGAATAATTACTGCTCCTTTTCGGTTTCACTCCTCCTTAATATCTTCGTTTTCTTTCCTTGAGCGGTATTTTCCAAGTAAACTTCGGTTATGTTAAAAAAACCGTTTTTTACCGTCGCGGTTATCGCGGGGATAATATCCGGCGCGTTTGTTGGGTTCCTCTTTGCCGAATACTCACAACTTCCGGATATCAGGGGATTGCAGGAATTCAGGCCGCCGATTGTAAGCAAGGTATATTCGGATGACAACCAGCTTGTCGCGGAGTTCTTCGAGGAGAACAGGAGGCTTCTCAAATATGAGGATATTCCCAAATCCGCGATAGACGCCGTCCTGGCAATCGAAGATCACAAGTTTTTCAGCCATAAAGGTGTTCGCATCGTCAGTATCCTCCGCGCCCTTTGGGTCGATATCAAGTCGATGGGTTATGTTCAGGGGGGTAGCACTATCACGCAACAGCTTGCCAAGACGCTATTTCTTACTCCGCAAAAAACATTTTCGAGAAAGGTGGAGGAGTTGCTCATCTCTTTTCAGCTAGAGTTACAGTATACAAAGGAGGAGATATTAACTTTTTATTTCAACCAGATATATTTTGGCGAGCTGGCATACGGCCTTGAAGCCGCCGCTCAAACCTATTTCGGTCATGAGGCGAAGAGTCTTTCTGTCTCCGAGTCGGCGCTATTGGCGGGACTTCTAAAGGGGCCTACAATCTATTCCCCATATAAAAACATGGTGGCTGCGGTTTTCCGAAGGAATCTCGTGCTTCGAAGGATGTACGAAGAAAGTTTTATCAATGAGATCAATTATAAAATTGCAGTGGCGGAACCTGTAAGTCTTGTTCCGAAAGAGAGGAAAAATATCGCCCCCTATTTTATCGAGGAACTCCGCATGAGTGTTGAGAAGAAAGTCAGCGGCATCAGGCTTAGAAAGGAAGGATTCGAAATATTTTCAAGCCTTAATATCGAACTTCAGAAAATAGCAGAGAAGGCGGTTGAGAACGGTTTGCTTGCAATAGAATCAAGGGTAAGAAAGAGAATGGGTGGGGAGTTGCCTGAAAATTATCATCCAGTACAGGCCGCCCTGGTAGCGATTGAGCCGGCGACAGGTGAGGTAAAGGCTCTAGTCGGTGGAAGAAATTTCGGTGAGAGCGAGTTCAACAGGGCGACAATGGCGCTCAGGCAGCCAGGATCCGCCTTTAAACCGATTGTATATCTCACCGCACTCGAACAGGGGTATACGGCATCAAGCATTATCATCGATTCACCCGTTATATTTAATGAGGATCAGATAGGGATGAGATGGAAACCGGCCAATTACTCGAATAAATTTTACGGCCCGGTCACCATAAAAAGGGCGCTTGCCGATTCTCTCAACGTCGCTACCGTGAAACTCTATCTTGACCTTGAAAAAGGGAGTGTGATCGAAATGTCGAAACGGCTTGGAATAGACAGGGAGTTTAAGGATGATCCCACGCTTTCGCTCGGGAGCGGAGAGGTAACGCTTTTGGAGCTTGTCAACGCATATTCGACTTTCGCCAATTATGGCATCAAAAATAACCCTTCGTTCTTTAGGAACATAAGTTCGGAAAGTGGCGATAGGCTTCTTGAATTGGAGAAAACGTTTTTTGAGGCGATATCTCCTCAGAACGCATTTTTGATAACGACATTCCTGAAGGAGGTCGTACGGAGTGGAACCGGAAATATCGCTCAGGATGCGGGGGTGAATGTTGCCGCAAAAACAGGGACAACGGACAACTTTACCGATGCGTGGTTCGTGGGATTTTCCCCCGGTCTTGCTGTCGGCGTATGGGTTGGTTACGACAATGCCGGATCGCTTGGGGAGGGTGAAACCGGGGCGATGGCGGCCGGCCCTATTTGGACCGAGTTCATGTCATCCGCCCTGAAGATAATCGGCGATGATCCCTTTGAGATTCCAGAAACGATCATTGCGGTTGATGTAGATATCAAGACCGGGCTTTTGGCAAATCATGAATGCGGAGTTTCGGAGAGGCAATATTTCATAGTTGGGACGGAGCCTCGCGAGCTCTGCGGTGAAATAAATGGCGAATAAGTTAGAATTGAATAATATTTCTAAAGTATAATTTAGAAACTTTTTGAAGAGTATTTAATAGGAGAGAAGATGAAGTACCGATATTTCTGGATTTTTGCGTTTGTTGGCTGTCTGTTCATTTTTCCGCAGAACTCATTTTCCGAACAGGTTGGAAAAGCCGGATCAGGCTCGGCGGCTTCCGATGAAGAGCTTGGAACCGGCGAAGAGGTCGCATTCCTAAAAACTTCGCTTGGAACTATAGTTATCTCATTTTTTCCAGAAAAGGCCCCAAAACATGTCGAAAACTTCAAAAAACTTGCAAAAAAGGGATTCTATAACGGCACATATTTTCACAGGGTGATTCCCGGCTTCATGATCCAGGGGGGAGATCCGAATACCAAGGATGAAGATCGCACAAATGACGGAATGGGGGGTTCCGGGACGCACCTTCAGGCGGAGTTCAATGATATCCCTCACAACAGAGGGATCGTTTCGATGGCAAGGAGCAGGGATCCAAATTCGGCAAGTTCTCAGTTTTTCATCATGGTCGCCCGTGCCCAGCATCTTGATGGTCAATACTCCGTCTTCGGGCGAGTGAGAAGAGGGATGAAAGTGGTAGACAAGATAGTTAATGCAAAAAAAGATCAGTATGATAACCCGGTTGAAAAGGTAATCCTGGAATCGGTCACGATCCAGAAGATGTAGAAAATTCTATAATTTTTAAATTTTAGGCAGGGATATGGCAAAAAAGAAAAGTGAAAAACTAACCGACGGTAAAAGCGCTATTTTAAAAACTACACTAGGCGAAATTGAATTGGAGTTTTTACCCGAAAAAGCACCGAAACATGTAGAGAATTTTATTAGCCTCGGGAGCGAAGGTTTTTACGATGGTACCTACTTTCATCGCGTGATCCCCGGCTTCATGATCCAGGGTGGGGACCCCAATACCAAGGATGGTGATCGCTCAACCGCAGGATATGGCGGATCCGGCAAAAATGTCGACGCGGAGTTTAACGATACAAAACATGCAAGAGGCATAGTTTCGATGGCGAGATCGCAGGACCCGAATTCTGCAAGCTCCCAGTTTTTTATAATGGTTGCGGATTCCCCGCATCTCGATGGACAGTACTCGGCCTTCGGGAGAGTTACAAAGGGGATGGATGTGGTAGATAAAATTGTTTCATCCGAAAGGGACGACAGGGATAATCCTCTCGAAAGCATATTTATTGAATCAGTGACGATAAAATAAATACGGGTTCCGATTCCCTTTCAATAATGGAGTTCGAGGGTCATTGCCGAAACTTTTTCCTTTTTCAGGATTCCGCCCCACTCGGTAATGGCTTGAACTATTTTATCGAAGTGTGTCCCTTTTGGTGACAGAAAGTATTCCACTCTCGGGGGAGCTTCAGGGTAGATAGTCTTTATTATTATCCCTTCCCGCTCCAGCTCCTTGAGTCTTGTGGAAAGAATTTTCGGGCTGATCCCTTCCAGGGCGTTTTTTAGTTCGTTGAATCGTTTTTTCCCTGAATGTAATTCATGCAGAATCTGTATGCTCCACCTCCCTTCCAGTATGGCGACTGCCTTTTTGAAGTTGTCGGTTGAAGTATTTTCGTCTTTTATATCCATTTGTATTTGTTATTATATTCCCTGTTTATACCGGTACCAATAAGATACTATCGGCTATTATCACATAAACTTTGCAATTTTTGTCGATTTTTTTCCTGGTTTGATCCGTTCAACTATTCATAATCGAACCAGTGACACGCTATTTACTGTATCAATATTTCAAATGTTGCTATTCGATAAATTTTAATTGGGATTTTTCCAAAATATTTTTTGGCGAATGGTGCAAAAGCAGATGAACTGTAACATAATTTTTGTATAAATAGGCGTAAATCGAATAACTAACCGTTCGGTCAGCGAATATGCTTATTTTACTGTTTCCGCTTCGTGTTTCGGGTTTTTTATTTGGCGCTATTTTTTGGGGATTGTTTGATCCTGCAAACTCCGTCCCTAGATATTTTTCTATCGCTCCACCTTTTCAGCTATTCTTTACCAATGGGCGAGCAAGATTTTTCGACTTTCACAAACTTCACCGACAGCTCCGATTGGTCAAAGCGGATAGGGTCGGCCATATCCGAGATACGGTCAAAATGCAGAAGCGCAACCACAGAAAAGAGCGATCTTCTCCTGTATGCCTTCGATGCCACAAAACGTACACACCTTCCGGATTGTGTCGTCTTCCCGGAGGGTGCTGAAGAAGTTTCGGCAGTCATGAAAATCTGCTCGAAGTACAAAATCCCTGTCACCCCTAGAGGGGCCGGGACCGGTTTTGCCGGTGGCGCCGTTCCGATATCGGGAGGTGTCGTTCTGGTATTTACGAAAATGAACCGAATATTGAATCTCAACCGTGAGAGTCTTTTTGTGGAAGTTGAACCCGGGATTGTGAATGCCGAGCTGGGCGCACTCCTTGCCAAGGAGGGGTTGTTCTACCCCCCCGATCCCGCTTCGCTAAAAAGTTCCACTATCGGGGGGAACGTTTCGACAGGGGCCGGGGGTCCGAGCGCGGTGAAGTATGGAGTCACCGCGGATTATGTAATGGGATTAACCGCGATCCTCCCGAATGGGGATATAATCGAGACAGGAATAAAAACCGAAAAAGGTGTAGTTGGGTACAACCTGACAAAACTGCTGGTCGGCTCTGAAGGTACTCTCGGGGTTATCACAAAGATCCGATTGAAGGTGGTGCCGATACCTGAGAAGGTTTTCACTTCTGCCGTATTTTTTCCGGGGAGAAGGGAAGCGACTGATGCGGCAATTCTGATACTTCAAAAAGGGATCAGGCCGAGGACACTTGAGTATATTGATAAAACCGCGTTGAATTGTGTAACCGAATTCACCGGTTTGGTTCTCCCTTCCAGAGGGGAGACAATGCTCCTTATAGAAACCGACGGGAAAGAAGAGAACGCGAAAAGGGAGATGGATGATGTGGAAAAGATCTGTCTCTCCAGCGGTGCTGTAAAATTCGATCTTGCATCTACAAAAATTGAGGCCGAGAAACTTTGGGAGATCAGGCGCTCCATCTCCCCTTCACTGCGGAAACTGAGTCCGACCAAAATCAACGAGGATATTACCGTACCGCGGAACAGAATTGCCGATCTCATGGAGCGCCTTGATCGGCTATCGGAAAAAAGCGGAATACCAATCGTAAACTTCGGCCACGCGGGGGATGGGAATATTCATGTGAATGTAATGACGGATCAGAACAAGAAAGACGAATACCGTCTTGCGTTAGAAATAGTGGACGAAATATTCGATATTACGCTTGAACTGGATGGAACCATTTCGGGGGAACATGGGGTAGGGGTAGCGAAAAAACCTTACATAGCAAAGGAGCTTGGTAGAGGAACCATAGAGATCAGCAAGGCGCTAAAGAAGGCCTTTGACCCGGATAATATCCTCAATCCCGGAAAAATCTTCCCTTGACCAGAAATCTGTTTTCCTAAAGTTTTCCTTCCAATTAAATTTTACAGAGCCGATTTGCACCCTTCCGTATTAAACTATAGTTAGCAGGAGCGAGCCGGGAATGGCAGCACTGTTTTGCAATCGATTCCCGGATCTCTATCCATGCAGGAGGAGCAGTTTGGCAAGCGGGCAGGAGAACAAGAAGGAGCGCTTAACTCTGGCGAAGATAATTTCCCTCGACGAATGGAGGGAATCGCGGGGCGAAGGGAACCGCATCAATGCTATGCCGTTCAGGCTGATGCGGATGAAGGTAAAGAAGGTAGCCTCCGCCTCGGAAAGGGAGCGTGCTTTCCATGAGCCGGGTGGGAGGGAGTCGACGGAGCTTGAAAATATCCGTATCGCCAATTATCTAATAACCGTTGCAACGTCGGTAACGGATAAAAAGGAGAAGATACGCCTCGCGGAGGAGGCGATTTCGGTTTTTCCTCACTGTTCAGCCGCGTTCAATATCCTTGCCCTCGAGAAGGCCAGAGGCGCTGTCGAGAAGTTTGGTTATTTCAAGAAGGGTGTGGATAGCGGGGAATTTTTCACCCGTACAAATATAGCCGATTTCGGGAAGAAGTATTCTGAACTGGAAAGACATCCATACCTCATCTCATTGAAGGGGGCAGGGGATACCCTCTGGGAAATGGGGGAGCATGAATCTTCTCTCGGCTATTACTGGAAAGTTATTCGCCTCGACGAAAACGACAAGCTTGGCGCTGTGCAGATCCTTGCCGCTCGATTGCTGGAGCTTGGGAAGGGGTTTGTCCTGGATAAATTTTTATCTACAAGCTACGGGGATAAAGGTGTTGCGCTCCCTTGGGTAAAGGGGCTTCACTATTTTAAAGAGGGTCGTTTCGAGGAGGCGCACGATGAGATTTTGTTTGCCTTGAAGAACTTCCCCGGTGTTTTCCACTATTTATCCGGTGAAAAGGATTTGCCTAAAAAAATCCCGCCATACGAGGAGATATCGGGCATGATGCTCGATGCATGGGCCGGGTCGTTACTGAAGGAGTTGTGGCACGGTTCACCAGCGGCTTTGGCATGGCTCAAGGGGATACGGAAAAACCTTCATCATTAAAAAATCGAAAAGATATTCCGGAAATATATCTTTCGCTTACCGATTCAAGTTCAAAGCAGAAATGTTAAAGCCACAGTTCGCTATTTCACTACACGATATTTTATCTGCACAAATCCGAATTCATATGATTTCGTCTCTATCTTTCTAAGTTTGATATCGGCGGGCAGAGGACCGAACAGCCTCTGCTTTCCTTAATCATCGTCATCGTGATCGCGGCCCCGCTTGAATAGTCTGAAGTCATGTTCGTCATCGTCATCGTGTTCCCGGCTTTTTCTTTCGCCTCCTCGACCTTCCCCCTCATGTTCCCTTCCGGTAGGGTGGCATTTCACGCAGTTCGAATAATCCCTTATCCCCTCTTCGCGATGCTCTCTGGCTACGCTTCTTTCGGTATGGTCGTGACACCCGGAATAGCAGTCATATTTATCAAGGGATACCGGATGGCACGTTTCACATGTATTTGTTTTCCTTTTTGAGCGGTGCTGTATGGGGAACCGGTGTTCAAAATCGGCTGGTTTCCATTTTTCCGTGTAGTGGCATTTGCCGCAATTTTCTTTGGTTGGGAAATGTTTAAGAGTGAGCTTGTGGCAGGAGAGGCAGTCGCTCCGACGGTTCAATTCCCTGTGATCGAATTTAGCCGGCTTCCATTTTTTTGTGCCATGACATTTGCCGCAGTTCCCGCTGGTCTGGAAATGTTTAGGCGTCAGTTTGTGGCAGGAGAGGCAGTCGTCTTCAGAGCGGATCTTTCCATGATCGAATACAGCCGGTTTCCACTTCTTCGTAGAATGGCATTTGACGCAATCTTCCCTCGATTCCACATGCCGAGCCGGCAACTGGTGACATGTAAAACATGCGGTACCGGAGGTGAGTGATGAATGGCTGAAAGAAATTGTCTTCCAGTTCTTTGTACCGTGACAAAGTTTGCAGTCATCCTTTGAAGCCATATGTTTTAGCGGCAGTTTATGGCAAACTTCGCAACTGTCATTACTGCCGAGAGTTTTGTGATCAAAGGAGGTTACCTTCCAGTTCTTGGTTGTATGGCACGCTACGCAGGTAGCCGTGGTGATGACATGCTTTGCGGTTATCGGATGGCAGGATTGACAGTTCCCGTCCTTGCCGACAACGGCGTGGTCGAATTTAGCGGGTCGCCAGGCATCCATCACATGGCAGTTCTTGCAGTCCTGAACCTTGACGGCAGTATGTTTCTCACCGAGGCGGTGGCACTCAAGACAGTTGGTATCCTTGCTGATGTTTTGATGGGCTTCAACGGTCGTGATCTTGGCTGTCGTCCCCTTATGGTCTGTATGGCATCTCAGACAGCCGTCAGTCTTCAGGTGCCCGGTGAAGATCCCCTTTTTTTCTCCCCAGGCGGCATTATCGTGGCATTTTGCTGATGTGCAGGAAACTCCGCCCGGCTCTTCGAAGGTCTTATGGCAATCTCCACAATCCTGTATATTCGCATGTTTCGCATGAAGGTCACCGGGGGAATAGAACCTGTCCGGGAAGAGGGAGAAGGTAGCAAATATTATCAAACCTAAAAGGGCTATAAGAGAAAGAACCGATTTTGTATTCATCCAAATTTTCCTGCGTATTCGAAGTTGTGGTGAAAAGTAATTATTCTTTGCGTCTCTGTTACTTTTACATCAAACATAAATTTCTTTGCAAGAAAATATGCTTTTCATTTACATAATATTACAAATCGAGAAGATACTCAAAAAAGGTCGGAAAAACTCCAACAATCTGTAAACCCAGGTTTGGTATATAAATATCACTTTACCGCAATTTATGTAAATTGCGATTTAAGCAGTTCAGGTAGCCGGTTCATGGATGATCTTTGCAGGGTGGATCATTGCGGTCTGATTATATTGGATATCAGAATCAATAACCTAATGTATTTGGGCTGAATTCTACTTATAATACCTCGCATGGTTTTGGTGTTGGACAATTACGATTCGTTTACCTACAACCTCGTCCAGTACCTTCTGGAACTGGGGGAGGAGGTCAAGGTTTTCAGGAACGATGAAATAACCGTCGATGAGATGGAAGAGATGAAGCCGAAAGGGATAGTTATCTCCCCCGGTCCATGCACTCCAAAGGACGCGGGTATCTCGATTTCAGTGGTAACCAGGCTCAAAGGGGTATTTCCGATTCTCGGCGTCTGTCTCGGCCACCAGTCAATATGCCAGGCTTTCGGCGCGGAAATCGTCAAGGCGGATAACCTGATGCATGGCAAGACTTCGCAAATTACCCATGATGGCAAAGGGATATTCAAAGGGATCCCTTCACCCTTTACAGCCACCAGGTATCATTCACTTGTTGCCCGGCGGGATACCATACCGGACGAGCTGGAGATAACCGCGACAGTGACAGGGGAGGATGTCGTCATGGGGGTCAGGCACAGGGAATACAATATTGAGGGGGTTCAGTTCCATCCGGAATCGATTTTGACCGTTGAGGGGAAATCGATATTGAGGAATTTTCTTGGCAACTGTTAAGGCAGTAGGAGGGGAGGAGATATGGATATAAAAGAGGCTATTTCCAAGGTAGTCGGCGGTGAATCTTTGTCAGAGGAGGAGATGGTCGAGATCATGGAGCAGATCATGTCCGGTCTCGCTACCCCAGCCCAGATAGGGGCCTTTCTCGTGGCGCTGAGGCTGAAAGGTGAAACAATTGAGGAGATTGCCGGGGCGGCTATCGTCATGAGGGAAAAAGCGGTGAAGATCGCCCATCCCCATCTTTCGGTCGTCGACACCTGTGGGACAGGCGGAGACAGCTCGGGGACCTTCAATATTTCAACTACCGCCGCTTTCATAACAGCCGGTGTCGGTCTGCAGGTGGCCAAACATGGGAACCGCTCGGTATCCAGCCAGTCGGGGAGCGCCGATGTGCTGAAATCGCTCGGTGTGAATATCGAGGCCGATGTCGGGAAAGTGGAAAAATCACTCGATAAACATGGCATAGCTTTCCTCTTCGCGCCGCTACTCCACTCCGCCATGAAGCATGCGATAGGACCGAGAAAGGAGATAGGTATCAGGACCATCTTCAACCTCCTCGGGCCGCTGACCAACCCAGCGGGGGCCAAACATCAGGTGATAGGGGTGTACTCAGATTACCTCACGGAACCGCTCGCCAATGTCCTGAAAAGGCTCGGAAGCCAGCATGTTTTCGTCGTTCACGGTTCGGATGGCCTCGATGAGGCTACCCTCACAGGGCCGACGAAAGTCTCGGAACTGAAAGACGGCGTGGTAAAGAACTGGACACTAAATCCCGAGGAGTTCGGCTTTACCCTATGTAAAAGCGAGGATTTAAAGGGGGGGGACCAGAAGGAAAATGCCACTATTACCCTCAATATCCTGAAAGGTGTGGAGAAGGGGGCGAAAAGGGATATCGCTATCCTAAATTCTGCGCTTGCCATTGTCGCCGGAGAGGGGGCTCCCAATCTGAAAGAAGCTATCGCCCTGGCAAATAGGTCGGTTGACAACGGAGCGGCACTAAAAAAGCTGGAAGAGCTACGGGAAACCTTTAATTAGCGTAAAATCATCTGGTTAGCCGATTCCATGGATGTGAACGGCCTTAATATATTTGTAACCCGCTGAATTATAAGGCGCAATATTTAACGGATGTCAGGCATAAGTTATCCACAGACAAACTGTGGATAACTTTTTCGAATTCCAAATTTAAAGATAAAAACCGCAAATCTTGATCGTTATTTTCGAAAGATTTTTTCGTTTTATATCAGATTGAAATAATAGGACATATAACGCTGACCGATTGGACAGCAATATGTCAGTCTAGAATCACGGGCCAGAGGCGCTTTTATTTGAATTTGGATATTACGGCATTCAATATATAATATATAATACTATAAAACCGACAAAGATACCCAAATGAAATAGATTTGATATACTCGTAAAATAATCAGTGAGTTAACAATTAAAAGTAGAAGGAACGCCATTCCCGCCGCCGTTCTGCGGTATATACATCATATCCTACTAAAATACTAGAGATGCTAATACAGGTAGATGCGCCATATACGTATCGATTGCGTAGCAACGTTTTAGGAAAATGTAACGTATGTGCCTCTACTTCATAAAGTGAAGATAGCTATAGTATTGAAATCTAAAGCATTTTTCGTTGGCACGCCAGTTGCAACTTATCTATCACAAGACATAAGAAAGGCTGAAAAGCACAAACATTAACAAAACATCAGGAGGTTTCAAAATGAGAAAAGTAACTGCTTCAGTATTGGCTCTTGCATTGGTCGTTGTTCTCGGTGCAGGCGCTTCGCAGGCAATTGAGCTTCGCGGAAAAAATATACTGGTTGGCCAGGACGCATTCAGCTGGATGATTTACAACACCAGCACGAATCTTTGGGATAAATACTAATTCCCAAAGAGCCAGGCTCAACCAAGAAAATAGAATACACAACCAGCCGGAACCCTGGAATCGCATCATGACTTGCACATACGGGTTCCGGCATTTTTTTTATAAAGCGTCCTGAATCCGGGACCTCATTCCCCCTTCTCCGCCGAATAGTGCGAGATATTGATTCCCAATCGGGAGTACTGGTATCCCCACTTTTCCTATAGACTAGGTACAATGAAAAAGACCAAGGTAATTGCCACCCTCGGGCCGGCATCGAACGATTCGTCTACCATTAAAAAAATGATCCTTTCAGGAGCAGACATCTTTCGGATTAACGGGTCGCATACCCCGAGGGAGAAGATAGGGGGGATCACATCACTTATCCATTCCATTGGGAAGGAGCTTCAACGACCAGTCGCGGTGATGCTCGATCTTCAGGGCCCAAAGATCAGGGTAGGGGAATTTCCGGGTGGGAGCATGACCCTAAAAAAGGGTGACAAGGTGATACTCCAGACCACATTGAAAAAGGGGGACGGGACGTTCATACCGGTTCAATATCCCGAGTTCCATAACGACGTTGAGGCAGGATGCCGCATACTTCTCGACGACGGCAATCTTGCGCTCAAGGTTATCTCCAAGAAGGGGAAGAGAGTTGCGGCCAAGGTTCTTTTCGGCGGTGTTCTTAAAGACAAGAAGGGGATAAATCTCCCCGAAGTTTCCATATCGGCGGAACCGATCACCAAGAAGGATTACGGCGATCTCCAGGCGGGGCTGGAAGCGGGGGTCGATTTTGTCGCCCTCTCCTTTGTGAGGAGCGGCGGCGATATCGCCAAATTAAGAAAGAGGATCAACAGGACCTCGCCATCGGTCGAGATAATCGCGAAGATAGAGCGCCACGAGGCGGTTGCAAACATAGCGGAGATAATTTCCGAGGCTGACGGGGTGATGATAGCCCGCGGAGATCTGGGAGTGGAGCTCCCTGCCAGCAGGGTTCCGGTCATTCAACTCGATATTTTGCAGAGGTGTTTCTATCTTTCCAAGCCGGTGATTGTCGCAACGCAGATGATGGAGTCGATGATCACCAACCGGCGCCCAACACGCGCGGAGGTATCGGATGTGGCCAACTCGGTTCGGGCCTACGCCGATGCGGTAATGCTCTCCGCCGAAACAGCGACAGGGAAGTATCCGGTCGAGGCTGTATCGCAGATGACCGCCGCCGCTCTTGAGATGGAGAGGTACCAGCATTCGAAGCACAGGATACCGCCGTGGGAGTGGAGGCGCGAGATGCTCCCCCCGACCGATAGGGCGATAGCCTACTCCGCCTGCAGGCTTGCGGAGCTTCTGTCAGCGAACGCTATTATCGCTATCACCGAGTCGGGGCACTCCGTGAAGCGGGTTGCCTCCCCTCATCCGAACGTGCCGATCTTCGCTTTTACCCGGCACGAGGCGACGATGCGAAAACTTTCGCTGGTGCGTGCGGTCACCGCGTTCCATCTCGAATTCCAGAACGGATTCTATAAAACAGTTTCCGAGATCTTTAAAATCCTCAAGAAGAAAAGGTTTTTAAAGAACGGCGATAGAGTGGTTATCACGTCCGGCATACGAATGGGGGTAAAGGGGAGCACAAATCTTTTGGTAGTGGAAGAGGTGAAGTAGATATTCCCTATTGCGTGTTATCGATGAACCTGTCGATATCCTTTATCAGCTTGTCGTAATTCGGATTGAACGTAAGGCGGCGCAAAACATATTTATATTGGTTCATGATCCCGGTTTCGCCGTACCAGATGTCGCGCCCCCCCTGCCTACATTCCAATAATTTCTTTGGATTTTCCAGATAATGGATACAGTAGGCGTAATCACCGTATCTCCCGTAGTGAGGGTCATCAGGAGGAATTGTAATGGATACATGGGAGATGTCGGCTATATGCTCATCCGGAAAAAAACTGTTCACCGCGAAAAGGCGTAGATCGCCAAACCTCTGTTTCTTCGGAGATACCATATATACATATCCTCTGCTTTTCGGGGATGTCGCGCTTTTTTTGAAAAAGCGTATCGACTCCCATGGGTCGACTGTCGTATCGTCAAGTGAAATGACCATGAAAACGGGGGTATCGATCTCCTTCCCGCTCTGAAGAAGCATTTTCACTTTTCTGGTTACTTCGTATACCTGAGCGACTCCATTCATGCTTATTGATTCATATTTTGCGTAGTCGGCGTCTTCATGAGTAATCAGCCAACGCTTGTAAAAGGAGACCTTTTCCGCGAGCGGGGTAAATATTGAGTTGATCCTTACCGCCGGAGAAAAGAGGAATATCCCTTTGAACTCCCCTCTGTGCTTCAGCGCAGAGTGAATGGAAAGGGTGCCCCCTGTGGAGTAGCCTCCGATAAACAAGTTATCCACCCTGTTGCGAAGGCGATAGACGCCGTATTCGGTCGCCTTTAGCCATTCCACGTGAGAGGTGTTGATGATATCGGCGGGAACCGTTCCATGTCCGGGGAGGAGGATCGCCCTAACGAGAAAACAGCGGGAATGAAAATGTTTTGCTATGCTTTTTACAAGGTATGGCGAATCGAGAAATCCATGGATAAGCAGAATTCCATTCTTATATTTACCAGGAGCCTCCTGGGCGCATTCTTTACCAGGTAGGAGTTCGAAAGGTGAGACTGCATCCATTATCTTTTCAAAGTTTTCGTCATTTAGGTCAGTTCGTGCCTTGGCTATCATCCGCTCACTCTGCTCGATGTACTCCTTAAACGGCTGTTGAGGTTGCGAAGTGAATTTAGTGTTGAGTCCCGATTTGAAATACTGTTTCGGAGTGGAGGAGCATCCGGCAATGATCAATGCCGTCAGAACAAGGAATGAATAGTACCGCATACTGTTACATCGGCATTTTTGGTAAATCACTTGATTACCGAATTGTGATTTGCAGGTTTTATTCAAAGGTTAATTTGGCCCATGTAAATGTTGTGCCAGCAAGTTTAAAAAGAGGGTGTGTTTTACGCTTTGCCCGTGTTGTCGTCCACGAAGTAGAGGAGTGTGCCTCCAGCTATGATGAGGAGACCAGTCGCCATGATGCCGAGCCGTACGCTTCCGGTGAGAAGGCCGACCGATCCCATCAGTACCGGACCGAGTATCGAGGCGAGTTTTCCAAGCGCGTTGTAGAATCCGAAAAATTCACCTGCCTTCTCAGAGGGGATGAGTCTGGCAAAAAACGCGCGGGAGAGTGATTGCACACCGCCGATAGCAATTCCGATTGCTCCGGCCAGGAAATAGAACTCCCATGACGAGGACATGAAGTAGCCCCATATTACCGCGATCGTGTATATGGCAAGGCCGGGGTAGATCCCTTTTTTCGGGCCATATTTTTCACCGATAATTCCGAAGAGATAGGCGGCGGGAAAGCCTACGAATTGAGTGAGAAGTAGAGCCGATATGAGGGTATCGCTTTTAAGACCGATGTCGATACCGTATGCGACAGCCATTTTATTCACCGTGTATACCCCATCTATATAGAGCCAGTATGCGAGGAGAAAAACGAAAACTGTTTTATGCTGGCGTATGCTTTTGAACGTTTCTGCCAGATGTTTAAACGCGCTCTTTACCAGAGCCGCACTGTAAACTACACCTGTCCGCGGCTGTTCCGTTACGAAGAGGAGTAGGGGGATGGAGAATATGGCCCACCATATCGCCACGGAGGCAAACGACCACTTCACCCCTTCGGATGAATCGGCAAGGCCGAAAGTAGCGGGTGAGAGGACCATCGCTACGTTCAGAGCGAAGAGGAGCCCGCCACCCAAATAGCCGAGGGAGTAACCGATTGCAGAGACACGTTCCAGTTTATCTTTTGGAGAGACGTCGACTATCAGGGCATCGTAAAAAATGTTTGCGCCGGAGAATCCGGTGATTGCCATGATGTAGATGAGGAGTGCAATCTGCCAGTTTCCCTTGGCAATGAAAGGGAGCACGCCGGTCATGACTATCGCCATTCCGGCAAAAGCGAGAAGATGTTTTTTCTTGAACGAGCCTTTGTCGGCGATCGTTCCCAGCACGGGGGCGCATATGGCCACTAGGACGGAAGCGGCTGAATTGGCGGCGCCGAGCCAAAAAGTGCTCTCCACGGCATCGGCGTCCGCGCTCCAGTACTGTTTGAAAAAGATCGGGAAGAAACCAACTATGACAGTGGTGGAGAAAGCGGAGTTTGCCCAGTCGTAGAATGCCCACGAGAGCATTTTACGGTTGTCATTCGTGGAAGAGAGCATCGACACTTTTAGTCCGTTTTTCCCGGCAGTCCCAACATCGCATGATATTACCCGGTCAGGCTCAGGTTGGCAAAAAAGGTTATCGGGCCAAATCGAAAAGGACCCGGATAAAACTGCTATGCAGAAGCAGCTACTTTTTTGCTTCTCTTTCTGTCCTCTTCCTTCAGATGACGTTTCCTGATCCTAAGCGCGTCGGGAGTTATTTCAGCAAGCTCGTCGTCGTTAAGATATTCAAGGGTCTGCTCCAGCGACAGTATTCTTGGAGGTGTGAGCTTTATCATATCGTCGTTTCCGGCGGCGCGGGTATTGGTAAGCTTTTTTCCTCTGCATACGTTTACGACCATATCAACCGGTCTGTTGCATTCGCCGACGACCATACCTTCGTAAACATCCACGCCGGGGCCTATGAAGAGTTCGCCCCTGTCGGAAAGTTTTTCAAGTGAGTAGGCGCTCGTCTTCCCTTCGTCCATGCTGATAAGGACTCCGTTTGAGCGGGAAGGGATCGGCCCTACCCACGGAATGTAGTTATGGAAAGTATGGGTAATTACGGCGGTTCCCTTGGTTTCGGTTTGCAGTTCACCGTAAATTCCAAGAAGGCCGCGGGCCGGTATCGTGAATTCGAGCCTCTGCCTGTTATCCGGCATCGCTTCCATGTTTTTAAGTTCGCCTTTTCTCTTGCCGAATTTTTCTATCACCTTTCCGGCGAAATCTCCATCGACGTCGACAATGGCAAACTCCTCAGGTTCAAGTCGTTGCCCATCCTTTATATGCGTGATAACTTCCGGTTTTGACACGGAAAGTTCGTATCCTTCCCTCCGCATCGTTTCGATAAGGATGGAGAGATGCAGTTCGCCCCTGCCGGATACCTTGAAAGAATCCCCTTCGGTACCTTTTTCATATTTCAGGGCGAGATTGCTCTTTACTTCCCTTTCGAGGCGTTCCTGCAGATGCCGGCTGGTAACCTTGTCCCCCGACCTTCCGGCGAATGGGGATGTGTTCGGAGAAAAGTTCATTGAAATGGTCGGTTTGTCTACTATGACCGCGGGTAGAGGCTCCGGCATGTGAACATCGGCAAGGGTTTCGCCTATCTCGAATTCCTTGCACCCTGCAAGCATGACAATATCCCCAGCCAGTGCGAATTCGGCCTCTTTTCTGTTCAGTCCTTCAAACGTAAATATTTTCACAATAGGGGATTTGATTATGTTCCCTTTCAGGTCGATTCTTGCTATCTCCTGGCCCACCTTTACGGAGCCGCGGTTTATCTTTCCAATAGCCATCCTTCCGAGATAGTCGCTGTATTCGGCTGATGTAATAAGCATCTGGAATGTCCCTTTTTCATCAACTTCCGGCGGGGCGACCTTTTCCAGTATTGAATCTAGGAGAGGTTCCATGTTTGTTCCCGGTTTTGTATGGTCGAGCATTGCGAAGCCACCTTTTGCCGAGGAGTAAACTGTGTGGAATTCTAGCTGTTTGTCGTTGGCCCCAAGAGAGCCAAAAAGGTCGAATACCTTGTTCAGCACCCAGTCCGGTCTGGCATCGGGCCTGTCGGTTTTGTTAATGACCACTATCGGAGCAAGGCCGAGCTTCAGCGCCTTTTGCAAAACGAATCTTGTCTGGGGCATCGGGCCGTCAACGGCGTCTACCAGAAGGAGTGCGGAATCCACCATACCAAGAATTCTTTCCACCTCCCCGCCGAAGTCGGAGTGGCCTGGGGTATCAACAATGTTTATCTTCACGTTCTTCCACCGTATGGAAGCGTTTTTCGAAAAGATGGTTATTCCGCGTTCCTTTTCAAGGTCGTTTGCGTCCATTACGCGTTCGTTCACTTTTTCGTTGGCGCGGAAGGTTCCCGATTGTTTCAGAAGGGCGTCGATCAATGTGGTTTTACCGTGATCAACGTGTGCTATTACGCAAATGTTTCTAATCTGTTCCTTATGGGACATATATGTTGCTCCAATATGATGGTGTCTATACCAATAGTCTAAAAATAATTAATCGGGAAGTATAGCACTTTTTGAAGACGATTGTCGAAAAACGTTAGATCAGGTATCGCCTTATCCTTGGAATGAAATCGTTGATAACGATCGGTTTTGTAGCGAAGTCGTCGGCGCCCAAGCGTACTACTCTGTCACGTGTTTCCATATCGGAATTCGAGGTAAGAATTATGACCGGTGTATGGGCTGTATCGGGATTGCTTTTAATGAATTCAAGAACCTTCAGACCGTCCGTCTTCGGCATCTGCAGGTCGGTTATCACGAGGTTTGGTTTATGTTTGGCAATTTTTTCCATAGCTTCTTCACCGTCATTTGCTTCGAGTACAACAGTGTTCAGGCTTAATATTCTTCCGCGAAGGAGCGTGCGGATAAATTCCTCGTCATCGACAATAAGTACAACCGGTTTCACTTCAGGCAGTTTCGCGGTAAAAACGCTTCCCTTTCCAGGTTTGGAATCGATCTCCAGCACACCGCCATGCGCAAGCATGATGTCGTAACTAAGGGGGAGTCCCAGCCCTGTGCCTGTTTCACCGGCTGTACCTTCTGTTGATGTTTTCCGGTCGTAACTGAAGAGATGATTGATCCTCTCCGGTTGTATGCCGGGCCCGGTATCGGAAACGGCGATTGCGCAAGGATCCCCTTCCGGCACGAAGATCCTGATGGTATCCCCCTTTGCGCAGAATTTAATAGCGTTGGAAATAAGGTTTTGTATCACTTCCTGAAAAAGGGCTTCATCCGCGTATATGCGGGTACGCGTAGGAATTTCATGTTTAAGTATTATCCCCTTTTTCCCGGCGAGAAGTTCCAGATCGTGCGAGACCTTTAACGCAATAATTGAGGCGTCCAGAAACCGCAGTTTTGGCGATATCTTTCCGCTTTTAATGCGGCTCACGTTGAGAATTTCCTCTATGAGTTTTATCATGCTGTTTCCGCTTTTTATGGCCCGCGCAACGATATCCCTCGAAAAGTCATCCAAACCTGCGTTTTTGCCATCGTTCAATAGCTCAAGGAATCCGATCATTGTGGAGAGCGGAGAGCGAAGATCGTGCGCCACCAATGAGATGAATTTATCTTTTAACTTTGTGGCTTCTTCAGCTTCGTTTTTCGCGAGGCGCAATCTTTCTTCGTTTTTTTTCCTTTCGGTTATATCCCTTATTATCGAGATAACACCTTTTTTGTGTTCCTCGTATTCAACGAAGCTTGATTTGACCTCAACAGGAACGTCATTGCCGTTTTTGCAGACAAGTGTTCCCTCAAACAGCGATACACTACCCCCTTGGGCGTCTTTCAATGCTTTATCGGCAAGCTTGTACTGCTCTTTGGCGATGAAGTCGGTAAATTTTTTCCCTGAAAACTCCTCAAATTCATGCCCGATGATTTGAGCTAACTGCCTGTTCGTTTCGACTATATTTCCATCCGCGTCGGTAAGACATATCCCGTCCCGCGCGTCATGCACCAGTGTGCGGTATTTGTTTTCGGATACTATCAAGGCGTCTTCCGCTCTTTTTCGCTCTTCTGTAATTGCGGAAAGCTCCTCGGCGAGCATGTTAAGTCCCGTGAGGATCGCGTCGAGATCGTTTCCTTCATCGGAGGGAATTCCGCGCGCGTCAAGTTCGCCGGCGGCGAGACGGAATATGAGGTCGAGAATGTTGTCCATTCCCTTTTCCGATAGATGTTTTACCATTTTATCCATTCCTGAATCCTTCCAGCCATTCCAACGCGCTCTTTTCGGAGGTAAAAACCTTGGTGGGGATAACGGATTTTCCAAGGGATAAAAAGAGGTTTCCGAATAGGCGGCTTAATGTTGATTGAACCAGATAGGCTGAAGCAATGCCGGCTCTTGGTCTATCATCTCTTCCAAAATATTTTCGCACGTCCCTTGGAAATGTTTTCATGCTGCGGATATCGATAAGTGCCGGGTAAAGTTTTCCCTTTGATTTCTCAAAGATAAGTTCGATAAGTTCCCTCAAGTCGCTAACGGTGCCTTCAACATCCTGTTTGACAAGTATTCTAAGGATTCCGTCCTCCTGAAACCAGAAGATCGCGATCCTGGTTTTAAAAACCGAAATCCCTTCGGGTGGGGAGATTGAATCATGCGTCATTTAAAGACCTCCAGCCATTCGATCGCTTTTTCTTCAGATGTAAAGAGTCGTATAGGGTGGTTTGGCCTGTTGAAACCGATAAAGAAATTCCCTATCAACATAGATACTTTGGAACCTCCAAGCAGAGCGGCGGCAACTAAGGAAACGGCGCGTCCTTCGTTTTGATAAATGTTGCGCGCACTCTTCGTAATCGATCGTATATTGCGTCCATCGACTAGAATAGGGCATCTTTTATTTTCCTCAATATTCATCTGATTAATGAAGGAAAGCATCGCTTCCACGTTTTCCTTCGCCGTGTCTTCGGTCTCCTCCGCGCTGGGCAAAAAAGTCTGGCGTAAAATTCCATCTTCGCCAAGTGAAATGTTGGACGTTTTGGTGAGTATGTCCGGCAATTTATTCTTGTTTTTCATATGAATCCTTTCAACCAGTGTACCGCCTCCAGCTCGGAAGTAAAAATGCGAAAAGGCAATGTGGGTTTATTGAATTTCAGAAAAAAGTTTCCAATAACTTTTGTGGCTGGGGATGACGTTAGCAGTGCTACCGAAGACCCGAAATTGGCTACTTCCTCCCCCGCATAATATTCACGCGCTTCCCTTGTGATTGATTTCAGTTGGCGGATGTCTATCAGCACCGGGCGTTTTATCCCTCCGCTTGCCTTCCAGACAGTCGCTACATTTTCCCTTGCGTGTTCAATCCTTTCCTCGGCTCCCTTGTGGTCTACCATCCAGATTATTCCGTTTTCGTCGAGCCAGATGTCGACTGTGTCGGTAACATGCTTGTCATAAGTTGTCATATCGGTATTAGTTGTTGCTGCCGGATTTAAGTTCATTTTTTGCCTTTAGTTCTTCTATAAGCATGTTGAGAGCGGTAATTACGGCGTCAAGTTCGTCCCCCCTGGAAGAGGTATTGCCGCGAACATCGTAATTGCCGCTAGCAATATTGAATATCAGCATGTATATCTCCTCAAGTTTGGGATTGTTTGATATTCTTGTCTTATATTTCACTTTTAAATTCCTCTCAGCCAGATTAGCGCGTCTTTCTCCGACGTAAAGAGTTTGATAGGGTATGTGGTCCTGTTGACCCTCATGAAGAAATTTCCTATTAGCCTGGTAAGTGGAGAGTCGACCAGTATGGCGCAAGCTTTGGTTATTTTGCTGGCTTCTTCCCCCGCGTAATATTCGCGCGCTTCCCTTGAAATCGAACTCATGCCTCTGCAATCTATCAGGGCGAGAGTTTTGCTGCCTCCGCAGAGTTCCGCGCAGGCGGCGATATTTTCAATAGCATCGGAAAGGCTCTCTTTTGAGTTCGGAAGGTTTACTCGGCGGCCGATGCCGTCGTCGCCAAGCCACTGCCTGGCGGTACGGGTAGTTATTATTCGGCTGTTGACGTTATTCATGTTCATCCAGAGATATGTCTTTTAATCTTTTTCGTTTTCATATGAAAAATCCCTTCAGCCACCCTGTTGCATCATTTACGTTTTGAAAAATCTTCAGCGGGTAGCTCGGTTTGTTAAGTCCTAGAAAGAAATTCCCTATGACACGCGTTGTGGACGATTCGACAACTAGCGCCACTGCGTTACCCACGCGAGGCCTGTCGTCACTTGCGAAATATTGCCGAGCTTCCCTCGATATGGATTTAAGTTTGCGTATATCGATGCATACAGGCAATATTTCCCCGCCCCTGATTTTCAAAATGGTGCTGATTATCTCCTCTGCGTCCGCCAGGTCAACCTCGGCGTTTTCGTTTATATTTACGCGGCTGATATTGTTTTCATCTATACAGATGCAACTGACGCGCGTATTTATCGTATTCATTGTTTTCTGGGTAGTTGGTTGCTAAATTCATTAATCTGAATCACCGATACCCTTGTTTCAATTTGAAAGTCCCTCATATGATTATCCTATTTTTCAGTTTCCTGTTTTGCTTTAAGTTCTTCAGCCAGCATATTAAGGCCGGTGATAATTGCATCCAGTTCGTCCCCTTTGTTGGATACTTCTGCGCGAGATTCCAGATCACCTTCGGCAAGGTTCATAATGAGGTCGATTATCCGGTTGAAGCGGGGGTCATTCTGATTTATTTTTTCCATCTTCATTTGAGGAAGCCTCCCAGCCATTGGAGCGCCGCGTTCTCGGTGTAAAACAGTTTTGTAGGGATATTCGGTCTGTCAATTTTCAGGAAAAAATTTCCGATAGCTGATGTCAGCGGGGAGCCGACCAGAATGGCGCATGCCGGCCCCAGTTCCTGGGCGATGGATGCGTAATGCCTTCGCGCTTCACGGGTCGTGGATTTTATGTTTCTGATATCCGCAAGCGCGGGGTGTATTTTTTCAGGCGATAATTTCTTTACGGCGGATGAAAAGGCCTGGGCGTCCTCCAAGGTTTCATTTGAGTCAGGGCGGTTTACACAGCGGATTATCCCGTCATTACCAAGCCAAATGGACGCTATGCGCGTTTGGATGACTTCGGACGCAATGTTCATGGTATTTTCAGTTGTCATTTCATAAATCCTTTAAGCCATTTCATTGCCGACGCTTCGGTATGAAAAAGTCTGGCAGAAAAATCTGGCTTATTGATTTTCAGGAAAAAATTACCGATGGCGGAGCTCATCGGAGAGCCGACCAAAATTGCGCAGGCAAGACCGATATATTTTCCTTCCTTCGCGAAATATGCGCGCACCTCGTGATTTGTCTTTTTCACGTTTCTGATATCAATTAGCCCGACGGAATTGCCGCCTGGAGCAAATTTTTTCAAGGCGTCGATAAATTCCTTCGCATCATCCAGCGTCTGCTCCTCCCCGGGGAGAAATTGCGACCAGACGATGCCGTAGTCGTCGCTCCAGATTTTCCATACGCGAGTTTTTACTACCTCTTGCGTATCTTTTTCCTGGGCGGAATGAGGACTCATTGCATGCGCCTTTCAACTATTTCTCTTTTGATGGTTAGCGTTTTTGATATTGTAAAAATATTCTCTAACAAACATCCTTCAGATTTTGCCCGTTTAAAGATCTCGTTGGCAAATACCATCGCAGTATTCATTTCCATCATTCCATCCCCAAGAGCCAGTCGGAGGCTTTTTCTACGCTGTGAAAAAGCTTGACCTTATAAAGAGGGGTGTTTACCCGAATGAACATATTGCCGATTACCGCGGTTATGGGAGAGCCTACAAGAATAGCGCACGCGCCTCCGTTGGCCGCCTCGAAAACCTCCTTGCTTGCGTAATAGTCGCGTGTCTCCTTGTCTGTAGATTTAAGCCCCCTGATATCTATAAGAGTATGGTGTTTTTCATTGCCGGTGATAGATCTTATCGCCGATATCATTTCCCTGGCATTTTCAATCCGTTCTACGACTCCTTCTAATACCGTGTACCTGATTATCCCGTTATCATCTCTCCAGACCTTTCCGTTTCTGAGAACGATTTCAGTTTTTTCAGTTGAACCATTCAGCACGATAATTTCACCCTTCCGGATTCAAAATTATTTCTGGCAGACTGTTCATATGACTTCGAATCTTTCATGTCATGTTGTTTGGATTGTATCTTCTGACTGGAGGTCATGCGAAACTTCATTATATGAACCCTTTCAGCCATGAAATTGCGGAGGATTCGGATGAAAATAGTCTGAGCGGGAAAATCGTCTTGTTGATCCGCATATAGAAATTCCCGATTACTTTTGTTAGCGGGGAGCCGACGAGGATTGCGCACGCTTTGGTTACCTCAGCGGTTTCCGGTCCGGAGTAGTATTCTCGCGCGTTTTTGGTAATCGATTTGATATTTCTGATATCTACCAGCGCGACCCCTTTTTTTCCATCCATCAACCTTGCTCCAGCGGCGATATTTTCCATGGCGTCCTTCAATGCTTCTTCGGCGCCAGGGTGGCTTTCCATCCTGATGATTCCGTCATCTCCCAGCCAAATTCTTGTTGTGCGGCAGTGAACGTCAACAGCTACCATCATATTTTGAGGTTCCGTTTGTTTCTCACTATCGAAATGATAAGTATATTGCCTGATTAAGCATGCAAATGTTACATATTGTTTCAGAATGCTGTAAGGAACCTCTCCTCTCTTTCTTATAATATAGTTGCATTTTAGCAGTTTAGGAAGATTTAGGCATCCTGAGATTCATTTTGGGAAAAGAGGGAATTCGGTTACAATCTCTTAATACTACTTAAATTTTCACCTATTAACCTTTTTCAGGAGAAAACAGCATTGGAAAAACTTGATATCGAATCGGTTAGGTGGGGGCTTGTTCTTGCGTTACTGAGCATACTCATGGGGGTTTACCTCGGAATACATTTCGGGAAGAGCGAAGATGACATCAAGAGTTACTTGAAAGTAAAGGCCGCCGCCTCGACACATTTCGCCGACGATGAAGCGAAAATAGAAAATGCTGTCGCTGACGGCTGGAAATATCTCAAGCGTTCGCATGAACATTTCCAGGGCTTGGGCGCGATATCGATCGGGCTTATGTTTGTCATTGCGGGGAGCTGGCTTAAACCACTTTTTAAAACGCTTTTATCCATTGGTGTCGGTTTGGGAGGTTATATTTATCCCCTTTTCTGGTACTTGGTGGCCTACAGCGTTCCGGAGGTGGGGAAGCATGCCGCAAAGGAATCACTCGCTTTTATGGCGCAGTTCGGTGCGGGTCTTTTCACGGTTTCGTTTTTCTGCGTGTTCCTCGTGGTTCTTCTGTACGCGATTTTCCGGGATGATCTGCCGTCCTTTGTAGAGCCGCTCAGGGAATAGTTTCCGGTTATTTTCAAATTCATAGCCTCCGCCACAGGGCGGAGGTATTTTTCTAAAAGAGAGCCGCTTTTAAAGTCTCTATTGCTGTGCTTGAGAGTCCGGCCATTACAGGGGCAAAGAGGATCGTTATATTTGCGAACGATTCTTTGAGTGAAATGAACACCCCGTTCTCCTTTAGCCATTGAGTTCTATGCTCGGGAGTGCCAGCGGGATTTTCCAGATAGTAGATGGAGTCCCCCCTCAATTCGAAAATATATGTTGCGGGGACATACATGGAAAGCAAAAGCATGGTGTAAAAGAAACCCTTTACCGAAGTGTGTGCGTTAACTATTTCGGTCATCGCTTTTGCGTAGTTTCCGGAGATGAACATCTGTGAGGGGAGTGACGCGATCCATCTGTCCGCGAAATATATAGCCGCTACTCCAGCTACAAGAAGTGAAGCGCCAAGGTAGAGGAGAACCATCAGTCTTTTTCTCTGGATCCTCAGGTGTTCGATGATCCTGCTGTTGTCACCGTCGGTTTTTATAAGAACGGCGCAAAAGGCCGAAATAAGAAGAAATATCGCGAAGATCGAAATGCCAGACTGCAGTCTATTGATCATCTGTACGTTGACCTGCGAATATTTTTCAAGAGTGGACAGAAGGTTTTCGATAAGCGCGTATGATCTATAGGTTTGGGAATTTACATAAAAAAGAACAATCCCCGGCACCAGGATAAGCAAGAAGGCAAGGCGAGGTCTGCTGATGTCTGCCTCTGCCAGGGAGGCGTGGATAAAAATACAGCTGACAAAAATCGTTGTAATGAAAAAGAAGGTGACCGTAAGTTCAGAGAAATAGTATAGAAGGCGGTTTTTAAACTCTGTCGCGATTATCTCCGGGTCGGTTGCGAATTTTGCGAAGGTTGGTATGTCAATATCGTTGCCTATATTTGCCAATCTGAAGGATGGATCTGCAAGATTTATCGCCGAGGTAAAGATTGCATCAAGGATGAAGACCGTGATCGCGCCGAGCGCCGGGAGAAACATAACCGGCTGTCTGGAACAAAATGAATATAGTGATTTGAGCTGTTTCAATATGTTAATTCCCGGTACAGAAAAAAAAAGAATTCCCCAGCGACCCGCAGGCAACACACGGTGAAAATTATACCGAAAAGTGATTAATCTAGCAACTATGCAAAAATAGCAGTATTTTATAAATCTGAATTCATTGATAAAAGGGGAGTTCTTTTGAGTTTTAACGGTTTTGTATTCGTGCCGATACTGCGAGGAAACAGCTTTACTATTGAAAAAATAGAATTTATACTTTCATAAACGTTAGAGGTATATATTGAAGAAAAGTTATTCACAGCCCCCGGTAGGTTTAAAACTAGGTACGAAGGAAGCGGACGTCCTTATCGAGGAATATACTCCGCTGGTCAAGTTTATTTCACACAGGATAGCTGTACGCCTCCCCCCGCACATTGAGCTGGATGATCTGATAAGCGCCGGCGTCATGGGGCTGATAGATGCTATCGGAAAATTCGATCCTACCAAGGAGACCCAGTTCAAAACATACGCCGAAATAAGGATACGCGGCGCTATCCTGGACGAATTGCGCGCGCTGGACTGGGTACCGCGTTCCGTCCGCCAGAAAGGTACGGAGATCTCAGGCGCATATGCCATTGTTGAACAGCGTCTCGGGCGCCCTGCCGAGGATCATGAGGTTGCGGCGGAGCTAGGATTTACGCTAGAGGATTTCCACAAGCTTCTGGCCGACTCACAGGCGATGCCGATACTCTCCATAGAAGAGCTGGGCGGTGTAAACAAGGATGGCGAGAAGCGGGACATCATGGAGATAATCGCCGGGTCTACCGATAACGATCCCCAGATACTTGCAAGGCTCAATGAGGTTCGAACGATCATCGCTCGCGCCATAGACCAGCTCCCCGAAAAGGAGAGGCTCCTTGTTTCACTCTACTATTACGAAGAGCTTACAATGAAAGAGATAGGGGAGGTTTTGGGTATTACCGAATCCCGCGTATCACAGCTCCACACACGCGCCGTGATGAGGCTGAGGGGCAAACTTCTGAAATACATCAGCGATGATGACGACCTGCGCGATTAGCCAGGTTTTTCCTTTTTCTTTCTCCGATCTTCCCACGCAACATGACTTCCCGGGGCCGGTGATTTCCCTTCTCATGCCGAGCGGGATAGCCTTCATATAACGATAATGGAACGCTTCCCGATAGATAAAGTCGTGAATATCCTTCGCGAGGAGATCCCGAAGTACAAGGAGCCGATAGTCGGGAAGTACGCGAAGGAGCGCTCCCCGTTTAAGGTGCTGATATCAACTCTTCTATCTCTCCGCACGAAGGATCAGACCACTGCCCCGGCATGCGACAGGCTTTTCGCCGTGGCAGATTCACCGGAGAGACTGGCGGCGCTCCCGCCATCGAAAATAGAGAAGCTCATCTACCCGGTAGGTTTCTACAAGGTGAAGGCGCGGACAGTGATATCGGTTTGCCGGGTACTTCTCGAAAAATATGACGGCCGGGTGCCCGATTCACTCGACGAGCTTTTGACCATCAAGGGGGTAGGGCGGAAAACCGCCAATCTCGTAGTTACGCTGGGGTATGGGAAGCCGGGTATCTGCGTGGATATCCACGTCCACAGAATTTCAAACAGGTGGGGGTACATCAAGACCGCCGTGCCGGACGAATCTGAGTTTGAGCTGAGGAGGATCCTCCCGAAAAAGTTCTGGATCGAATACAACGACCTTCTCGTTACATACGGCCAGAATCTTTGCGTCCCGGTCTCTCCGTTCTGTTCGCAATGCAGGATAGAGCGGTATTGCAAAAAGGTCGGGGTAAAGAGCAGAAGGTGAAGCAAAACAGCTTCAAAATTACAAAGCCGGAATTAGCATGCAGGTTTTCAAATTTTAGGTTTATCATAAAGTGATAAAGGTCGGAGTTGTTCATGATTGATTACTACAGGATATTGGGTCTAAAGCCGGGCGCCTCGCTTGGTGAAATAAAGAAAGCGTATCACAGGTATGCCTTTCATTTTCATCCCGACAGGAACAAGGAGAAGGGGGATCTTTTCCTTGTTGTAAGAGAGGCTTATGACAAGCTTCTTCATATGGCTGGCGACGACGAGGAGAAAGTGAAAAAGGGAGAGCGGTCCCCTGGTAAAACGGAAAAAGAGCCGCATCATGTGGTTTCCAAGAAACCGAAAAAAGCGGTTCACAACATGTCGTTTGTCAGGGAGAAAATAAAGAAAAGAGCCTCGGTGAATTTTTACAAGCACCGCGTTCAGAAGGTTATCCTCGAGCATAAGCAGTGCGTTGTCTGCCGGGGTTATGGCGTTGTGGAGAACAGGTTTCATCTCGCGGAGAACTGCGAAATCTGCGGCGGTACAGGCAACCACAAGGCGATCCTGAAATAATCAGCGACACTTCACGTTCACTTTCAGCCTGTTTTTCACTCACCTTTGAGGTAGGAGATATTTTCCCTGCTAAACCGTAGAGGTTCTATCCCGAAAGATTTGATGTATTTCGTTTCGGGTACGACGTTCCCCTCCACCAGCATATCCGTCTGGTCCACCGTTGCGGGGAAGTGTGAAAACCGCCCAAGTAGCGAGACCACGGGGCGAACGAGACCGTAAGGAACTGGGAGTTTTATCCGCCGGTTGATACCCGCCCCGTCGCAGATCATATCGAGCAGTGTGCGATAGTTGAACCTGTCACGCCCCCCCAGATGGTAAATATTCTCCCCGAAGCCTCCGTTCTCCACTGCAAGGGAAAATACCCTCGCAACGTCCGTTACATGAACAGGCTGCATCTCGTAGCGGCCATTACCGAACAGTACGGCGACCGGGGAGCTTTTTAGGACGCCTAGCATCTGTGTGCAGAATTCGGTTGCGCCTGCTGGCGGTTTGCCGAAGATTAACGATGGCCGGAATATCGTCAGTGAGAGGCGAGTCGACATTAAAAATTCCTCACCTCTAGCCTTGCTGGACTGGTAATTTGAAACGCCGTTCATTCTCGCGCCGTTCGCGCTCATCTGAACCCATCTCGAAACACCCGACCTTTCCGCTTCGTAGGCAAGGTTCTTTACCGCTTCGAAATGGAACCTTTCGTACGTTATCCCTCTAGCAGGAAATTCGCGGATTATCCCCACAAGGTTGATAACGGCGTCGCAATCGGCGGTTTTTCCGGCGATGCTTTCGGGATGAAGAAGGTCGCCCGAAACGGTTTCTACCCCTTCGCTCTTCGGGAAGCGGCTCGTATTCCTCACCAGAAGGCGAACGTTATGTCCCCGGTTGAGCAGTTCGGCAACCAGGTAGGAGCCGACGAAACCGGTTCCCCCCGCGATGAAAATTTTCATATATTTTCCTGGAGTATAATGTGTAAACAGCTTTTATTTATTTTAGCACCGTAAAGGGTTAAAATCTCACCGAGGGACTATGGAAACAAACGAAAGACAGAATACAACCAGCAACGATATTGTGGATATAGTCGGGCTCCTCGAATCGGGCTGGCAGATATACAGGAAGAGCTGGAAAAAGTTTTCGGGAGCGTCGTTCCTTTTTCTCCTGATATTCATCGGCGCTTCGCTCATTCACGATTTCATCGGCCTTCTTTTCATGGGGCCGATGACCGCTGGAATTTTTCTTTTCACCGGCGAAATGATCGCGGGGAAAGATCCGCAGCCGTCGAGAGTGTTCGAAGGGTTCAGGTGGTTTTTGCCGTCGGCGATCGCGAATCTGGTGATCTCGGTTTTTGTCATTCTCGGTCTCTGGCTTCTTCTCATTCCAGGTTTCGTGTTTGGTGGGTGGTATCTTCTCACATACCTGTTCATCATCGACCGGGGATTTGATTTCTGGAGCGCAATGGAATCGAGCCGGAGAGTCGCGTTTCGGGACATGCTCGGGATGACGCTCTTCTATGTAGCGCTAGGGGCGATCAACGTAATCGGCGCCTTGCTCTTCGGAATCGGGATACTGATTACCTTCCCTGTTACGACGATAGCGACCTATCTCGCCTATGAGAAGATGGTAGGGGTGGAGAGTATCGGCAAAGGAGAAGAGCCTACCACGATGCCCGGTTCGGGTGAGACAAATTTTGCGGAACCTGTAGCAGAAACTAAGAGCAAGGCCGAGGGAGAAGAACAACCGGGGCAGTAGCTCAGTTGGGAGAGCGCAGCGTTCTCAATGCTGAGGTCAGGAGACCGAGCGAGAGTGACCGTTTATTCCATGTATTTCCATTATTAAAGATGGATCTATAAATTAATCTTGTCTTACTCTTTTTCAGGGACTTTGATTGCGTGGCGAAGCTCCTCTTCAGAAGGTGTTTCAAAAATGGTTTCGCAAAAATCAAACTGACCCCTTGTAACAGTAAGGGAGTAGGTATCCCCTTTATCCTTATTTCGAGCTGATACACGTTCCCACCTGGTAACTACATTTACTTGAAGATAATGAAGCTGTGGCATTGATCCAAATTCTTGGAGCGCGTTAATAAACTTTTTCCTCTGAGCCAGCGCAAAAAAACCAAGGTCCAAAACGATTTCAATTTTAAGTTTAATCAGCTCTTTGCATAAATAAAGAATTTGTGTTTCGCAACGGTTAACTCTCTCAATCATCCATTGGTATTCAATTGGGTCCTGTATATCTGGACCGTATAGATTTTGCATCCATTCATCAATGGAAAACCGGGCTGCCCCAATGTTTTTTGCCAGTTCAAAAGAGTATGTAGTTTTGCCGGAGCCGGTAGGCCCGCATATCAGGTGCACTCTAGTCATAAAATATTTCCTTTAAAGGGAAATCCGTTTGCCTGCCGTGATTCTATTTAAGGTATTTAGGATTATAAACAAAGCACACACAATATATAGCAAATAATAGTGATTGGCTGTTCGTTTAAAGAGGGGGGTAGTTTAGGGCGGGATGGGGGACCCGCCCTAAACTTTATATTGAGGGTGGCAGTTAAGTGTGCTTATTGACTTTGATTTCTATTAAATATTCGTCCTCATGATCTCCTGGTACGCTTCTATCGCCTTGTTGCGTATCTGCAACGTCATTCTAAAGGCGAGGTCGGCCTTGGAGATGTTGATCATCGTTTCGTGTATGTTCTTGTTCCTCCCAGATGCGAGGTCTTCCACCGCGCGGTCGGCGTTTATCTGGAGGTCGTTTACTTCCTGCAGAGAATCTTTCAGTACGTCACCGAAACTCTGCCCGCTCACTTTTTGTTCTCCCGGAGCGGGGAGTTTCAGGTGCTCGCCTAGAGGTTTGAAGGAATCAACTCTCAAATTCATTTTCTATTCCTACCTTGTTTCCGTGACAGCGGCCCTGATTATCCCGCCGCGTTTAGTCATCACTGTAATTGCCGCGTCGTACGCGATCTTTGTTTCTGAAAGGGTCGTTACTTCCTTGTCGAGGTCTACGTTGTTACCGTCTATCCTCCCCTGCGAAAAATCAATGGTCAGCTCCGGTTCCATCGAATTGAAATCCGGCTGTTGCGGGGAGATATGCTTTGAATGCGTAGCTTTTATCTGCAGAAAATCGGTAGAGGTGACGCTTTGAAGGATGCTTTCAAACTCGACGCTCTTCGCCTTGTAGCGGGGGGTCTCGGCATTGGCAATATTTGCCGCCGTCATAGCCGCTTTCTGCGAGTTGAAATCGAGGCTCTTCTTTACGACTTTCGGAGCCCTGTCACTAAATAGCAAATTGTTTATAAAACTCATAATTACCTCTGCCCGCTAATAGAGCAACAACTATGCCAAGTTAAAGCGGTATATAAATCAATGAGATAGAGGTTTATGGCTATATATCAGGTGACAGAATTTCCTCAAATTTGCGGACAAACCGTCAAAATGTGGTCGCTATCAAGGAGTTCAGATAATCAGATGTAAAAGGAGTCCTGCGAAAGAGAAGTAGATAATCAGCGAAGAAATATCGACCAGGGTGAGGACTATCGGTCCCGCGCCGAGCACGGGGTCGAGTTTCAGTTTTTGCAGAAGTATCGGGATGAGCGTACCTATGGTCGATGCGGCGCACATAGCGAAGAAGAGGGATAGACCAACGATTATCCCAAGTCCGGGATTTTGGTTCAGCCCCCACGCGATGAAGCCTATAAGTGTTCCGCAAAAGGTTGCCATAGCGAGGCCGACCCAGAACTCCTTGATGATGAATTCAAACATTCCGTCAGGGTCAACCTTGCCGAGCACGAGGCCCCTTACGACGATAGCCGAGCTCTGTGTGCTGACGTTTCCGCTCATGCCGGTGATAACCGGGATGAAAGCGGCGAGCGCGATGACATGCACCAGGGGGGCACCCATCATTCTGATTATCCCCGCCATCAGTATCCCCCCAGAGAGGGAAGAGACAAGCCACGGGAGGCGGTATCTTGCGGCGTTGATCCATGACCCGTATTCAAACTCCTCGTCGTTCGTACCTGCCATTTTCAGAAAATCTTCCGTACTCGCTTCGGTGATAACATCGAGCACGTCGTCGTGGAGAATTCGTCCCAGCAGTTTTCCGTTTTCGTCGGTAACCGCAAGGGAGATGAGGTCGTATTTCATAAAGGTGTTCGCAACCGCCTCCTCGTCGGCGGTGACTGTCACGGATATCGGATTCTTATCCATAATTTCACGAATGGCGATCTCCGGTTTGTAGAGCGCGAGTTTGCTGAGCGGAACAATGCCGACAAGTTTTTCTTCCCGATCGGTGACGAAAATAAAGTGGTACTCTTCTATCTCTTCGATCTTTGACCTTATAAGCTCGACTGCGTCGCCACATGTCTGGTCTTCCCGCAGGGAAACCATCTCGGTCTGCATTATTCCTCCCGCTGTCTCCTCGTGGTACTGCAGGAGGTGGCGCACTTCATGGGAGTCCTCCACCGGAAGGTTATCAAGAACTTTGACAGCCTCTTCCTCCGGCAGGTCTGCCACGAAGTCGGCCGCGTCGTCGGAATTCATCTCGCTCACGATGCCGGTGAGCTGTTCCGTGCTCAGTTTTTCGGTTAAGAGCTCGCGTGATTCATCGGTGAGGTCTATCAGAATTTCGGAAGCTACTTCTTTCGAGAGTACGTTGAAAAGCTTTACGGACTCATCCTCTTCAAGATGCTTCTCTATGATCTCAACGATATCGCCCGGATGTAGCTCCGCAACCAGCGAGCGGAGTTTTTCAGGGCGGTCAAGATTCGCGATAAGGATTGCGATATTGTCGTCATTGATCTCAAAGTCCGCCATTGGTTGATTATATTCCTTGCCAGCCTCTTAAATACAGCGGAAAAGAGAAAGGGACAGGTGCAATGAGGTAGTAATATCAATATGTTGCGCGCAGAAAGCGGGATATATAAATTTAAATATGCATAGGTTTGGCAACGCGTTCGTCATGTTGGCAAATATTATCGCTTTACTATGTGGTGCGGTACGTTGTAGAATTCCTGTTTTTATATCGAAATGGAGACCATAAAGACATGGCAATGATATGTGAAGTATGCGGAAAAGGGCCGATGTTCGGCAACAACGTCAGTCACGCGCATAACGTGACGAAGAGGCGTTTCAATCCGAACCTTCAGTCCGTTCGCGCACTTGTGGATGGAACTGTAAGGAAGATGAAGGTTTGCACCAACTGCATTAAAAGCGGGAAGGTGACAAAGGCTCCGAAACGCGTTATTCCTCTGAAGGTTGCTACGGAGAAGACCGCCGCAAAAAGCTGACCCTCAAAAAAGTTCATACCAGAAACGGGTAGACCCCCATATTTCCCTATACAGAGCGTATGGGGTACGTCTCCCATTTCCCTCCCATGAAACAGAGATAGATCCTTCCCGAATGCCTTTTAAAACAGGCGAGGGAAGTGATCTGATCTGTATTGTCTAAGCTATTTCATACGGATGAAAAGGGGTTGAAGGGAGCGTTATATCTACTCGGGAGCGTGGCGTGCTTTTATATCACTTTTACTTCAAGGCCGAACCGGGAGAGGTAGTAGGTCATCAGCGCGGCGATGTTTTTCCGGTTGATGGAGTAGTAGATCTCTTTCCCCTCCCTTTTGGTCTCAATGACGCCCGATTTTTTCAGCACGGCGAGGTGATGGCTCACCGACGGCTGTTTCATGGAGAAGTGGGTGCATATCTCCGATACGTTCATTCTCCGCTCCAGGAGGAGTTCTAGGATCTTCATCCTGTGCTTGTCGGCAAACCCTTCAAAGAACGCGCGTATCTGCGTGTCGATTTTCTTTTCAGTCTCTTTGATCTTTGCCACGTCGGATATGATACCAGAAGGGATGAGGCTTGTTACAGTTCCATTCCTCTTTCGGTTTTTTTGATAACTCCGACATCCTTCTCATTTCATACGCATTATGTGAATACGCCCCAGGCAAAAGCCTCTGCTACCAAGTAGGAGCTACTTCAGTTTGCTGGAGAGGGTGTTGCGGTTTATGCCGAGTAATTTCGCGGCGGCTATCTTGTTCCCCTTCGTTTTTTCGAGCGCCTTCCTTATCAGTTTCCCTTCAACCTCTTCCACGACGCGTTTGTAGATACTCTCTCCCCCTTTTTCGATCTCGCGCGCAAGCCAGACATCCAGTTCGGCGGGGGATTCCTCTTCCGGCGGTGAAAAGCTGGAGGGGAGAAGTATGTCATCGTCGGTCATTACGATCGCGCGAGTTATCGTGTTCTGCAGTTGGCGTACGTTGCCCGGCCACGCCCTTTGCGAAAGTTCATAGAGCGCGGTATCTGATATTTTCTTCCCTTCGCCGAATTTTTTCGTGAAGTAGCGAGCCAGTATTTCTATATCCTCGATCCGTTCACGAAGCGGGGGTACCTTTATCGAGATGACATTCAGGCGGTGATAAAGATCTTCGCGGAACTCGTTCTTCTCCACCATTTTCTTAAGAGGTTTGTTGGTCGCGGCGATGAACCGCACGTCGACTTTGTCAAAGTCATTTCCTCCGACGGGGGTGATCTTCCCCTCCTCAAGGAAGCGGAGAAGTTTTGCCTGCATGTTGAGCGGGGTGTCGCCTATCTCATCCATGAAGAGCGTTCCGCCGTGCGCTTCGCGCAAACGCCCCGGCCTCTCCCTGTCGGCACCGGTGAACGCGCCTTTAACATGTCCGAAGAGCTCGCTTTCGATAAGGTCCTTCGGAACGGCGGCGCAGTTCAGCGTGACGAACGGTTTTCCGGTCCTGTCGGAAAATTCGTGGACGTTGCGCGCGACAAGCTCCTTGCCGCTTCCGCTTTCGCCGGTGACGAGGACTGTGAATTTGGATGAAGCCGCTTTTCCGATCTTTTTGTAGAGCTTCTGCATCGCGGGGCTGTTGCCGATTATCTCGTAGTCGGTCTCGTCGACCGGCCTTGTGTAGGGATCGAGTTTGGAGGATGAGATGAGGAGCCTTCTCTGCTCCAGCCGGTTCAGGATCTCTTCTATCTCTTTCAGGTCGAAAGGCTTGACGAGGTATTCAAAGGCCCCTTTTCTCACGGCGCGGATGGCGTTCTTCATCGTCGATTCTGCGGTCATTACCACGCTTGTCCCTTTGGCGCCTTGCTGTTTTATCCATCCAAGCAGGTCGAGACCGTTTCCGTCGGGCAGACGGATGTCGAGGAAGTGTAGTTGGTAATGGGTTGCTTTCAGGGCGGTCTTCGCGTCCTCAACTCTTTCTACAGCATCGACGCTGAATCCTCTGCCGGTGAGGAATTTCGAGAGGACGAAGCGTATCGACGATTCATCTTCGACTATCAGTATTCTGCCGGCGTTTGGCATTTAGTCTTTCGAGTCGGAGGGATCCTCGCGTGATTCATGCCCCGGTAGAAGTTTTGAGCCTGACGATTTGGCGGATGTTTCGGCATGTTCATCTTCGATCTCATCCTGGATAGGTTCAGGCGGGATCTTTTTGAAATTGAGAAGTTCCTCGTCCTGCTGTTTTATGCGCCTGCTGAGTTTTTTGATCGTATGTCTCAGTTTAATCTGTTCTACAAGGGTGACCAGGGCGGTAATGATCGAGCCTATCGCGGCGGCACCGAGCACCGCGAAAGAAAACGGCATCGGCCCGATGGTTTTATCAAGGTAATATTTGATGATGACGCTTGGCTCCATATTCTGGAGAGCGAACAGAACCAGTACTATCAGGATAGCAAGTGCGAATAAAAATTTCAGTGCAACCACAAATTTCCCTCCATGTGGTTATCAGCGGGATACATATTGACCGAACCGGGAAAATTTCACCCCTTTTTCTTTCCGGTTCCAGAATCGCCTTTGCCACCTTTGGGCTCTGATTTTGTTTCTCCCTTGGGAGGCTCTATATCATCCTCATCCCGTTCTTTGCTTTTTTCTTCCTTTTTTGGGGCTTCCTTGCGTGCTGCGGAAGGCTTTGAGACTGGTTCATCTTCCTTCGAAAGGGCGCTTTTCGTTTTTTCCCATACGGAGGAAACTTCGGTTGCCATTACATCGCGCTCCGAAGCGGCCTGGATTTTCAGCGACTCAAGTAGTTCGTTGATCTTTTCGATTTCCGAATCAATACCGTTAATTTCTTCGATAATCATTTTTATCTGGTCGTTTTCAGCATTGACAGGCTGAGATGCCGCCAAAAGGTTGAATGCATTCTGTCCCAGCCGTGTGAAGGCATCCTCTTTTTTGTTCTTGAAACTCACCTCTCGCAGTTTTAAAAGGACTATATCCTTCTGTTCCTTTGTCTGTCCAAGAAGCAAGCCGCCTATTTTTTTAACGTCTTCCCACATGATATTTTTCTCCTATTCCTGTAGGGTCTTCAGGAGGTCTTGAGCCTCGCTTTTGAGCTTGATGATCTTTTCGAGCTTTTCAGGATTTGCCACAAATTTCGATTCGGCATCCTCCAGCAGTCCTATGGTCTTGATAACCTCTTTTTCAAGGTGTCTGAAATCAGCGATGGTCGCTTGAGAGGCGACTGATTTTGTTAAAGTATCAGCCGTTGGCAGACCCTTTACATCCCCGGTATTATAAAAATATGCCCCGGCCATCGCAAGAACCAGAATCCCGGCTATCAAAAGAACGGTAAAATTTATGCTATCTGAAGATGACCTTTCTTCAAGGTCATCCCCCGGACGCACGGAGTAAACCGGCCTGTCGTAGGTGGTTTTTTTCTCCCGCGGCGGATTATTTTTCCCGACAGTTCCCTGAGGCGGCAGATCTACATATCCGTAATCTTCGCTTTCACTTGCCATAGCGTTTATATTACAGTAAAAAACAGGTTCTTTCACTGATTTAATATTCGCTCTGCCGACAAAAAAAAGCTTGGAATTTTCTGGGTTTTAACAAAATTTTCGCCAATACCGAAAAAATCATTTCAGTTTTGTAAGCGTTTATTGAATCGACTTTTCGCGCGGCTTCTCTAAAATAATATGAAAAAACCGCTTTTTTGCGCGGCAGGTTGATATCAAATGCAATAGGTATTAAACTAATACCAATTAATTGACAGGAGGCAGGCAAATGGCTAGCAACCCAGACAGGGAAATGGAGAAACTTTCCAGGGCTATCGTAGAGGCGATACTTGCGTCTGATGATGTAAAAAAGTCTCTCGAGAAACTTCAGCACGTCGATAGCAGTACCTATAAAAGTTTGATGGTCTTCATGCTCCGTCTTGATTCGCTGTCGGATTTCAGAAATAAGCTCTCTTCGGATATTTCAGATATGGATGAGATGCCGGATCTTGAAATGGAGAAGGGGGATGAGATCGCCATTCCAAAAAAGAGGAAAGTGCGAAAAAGCGCCGACAAGGTGTTCCTCCCGGATATCATTGACGGAAGGATCATCTCCGGTAGCGAAAAGAAATTCCTCGATTTCCTCGCGGACAATTTCGATCAGGATACCTGGCTCAGGGAACACGGTCTGACCCTGGACTGAGAGCCCCCCTCAGGTTCGCAATTCACTACCCCGCCATGCAGGATAATTGCGTTTAAATATCTCCCTCTATGGCGGGTTGCCAGTTCTTGAAATTGTTATATGGTATGTTTTGGGAATCTCGCATCTCCGTTGCGCAGAGGGGATCAGCCTAATGCCAATTTTATTTTTGAAATAATCGCCTGTTCCGTGAACGGTCTCCTGACAATGTCGGTACTAAGCCCGGACAAGGTAGTCTCTCCGATCTCGTCTTCACCCTGCTCGGCCAGTATTAAAATCAGCACGTCACGAAATTCGTGGTTTTTTTTCGCCTGCTCAAGAAATACATATCCAGATTCGGTGGCAACAGGGTAATCGACGAAAACAAGGTCCGGGCGTCTCTCCTTGACGGTGCCGAACGCCCTTGAGCAGTCGTCCATTTCAATAACGTCAACTTCTTCAACTGCAAGAATGTCCGCAATGAATTTTCTGGATTCGGCATTTTTACTTATTATTATCGCAAACGGTTTCCTGTCGGGTATGACGATCCTGAAAACACTCCCCTGGCCAAGAACAGACTCAACTTCCAGATCTCCGCTATGCGCTTTTGTTATGTCTTTGCAGAGCGGGAGGCCAAGTCCTGTTCCTGTTTCGCCGGCAGTTCCGGCGGTAGAGGTCTTTTCCTCGTAGTTGAAGAGATTTTTACGCCTGTTTTCTTCTATTCCTATCCCGGTATCTGAAACGGCGATGACCTGCATCCCGCTTCTGCCCGGCTCAAGAAATATCTTTATCGTATCCCCGCGCTTGCAGAATTTGATGCTGTTTACGAGCAGGTTCTCTATGACCTGCTGTAAAAGGGCGGGATCACCAAATATCCTCGCGCCATGCGGGATATCTATCTTCAAAGATATTCCTTTCATCGCCGCGGGATCGCTTATCGTAAAGTTTATCTTCAGTACCATCTGGTACAGGTTGAAGAAACGCATTTCAGGTCTTAATATCCCTGTCTTTATTCTGTTGATGTTCAAGAGATTTTCAGTAAGTTCCAGCATGTTTTTGGTGATTGAAATGGAGTTCGCAAGGAATTTCTCCGTCTCCGCTTCGTTGCGGTTCTCTCCGACCATCCTGAGGTATGAAAGGAGCGTGCTGAGAGGCGCGCGGAGATCGTGGGCGACAAGAGATACGAATTTGTCCCTTAGTTTGGTGGCCTGTTCGGCGTTCTCTTTGGCGGCCCATAGCTGAAGCTCAGCTTTTTTTCTTTCAGTGATATCTGTAAAGGCTCCTATCTGGCCTGTCTGTTTTCCTTCGGAATTGAATACCGGCCCGCCTGACACGACGACTTCCCTTTTGCTTCCGTTTCTTCCAACCAGCGTCACCTCATAGCTGGAGATTATCCCCATCTCCCTTTTTTTGCTCTCTTCATTTATCCTTTCGAGGCTTCCGATTGTGAAGAAGGAGTGGAAGGTCTCGTTTTGCAGCTCTTCAGGGCTTTCTATCTCCAGCATTTCGCACATGACGTCGTTCACATATACGGTGTAACCATCAGTCGTTACGTTCCAGATGCCTATCGGGGCATGGTCCGCGAGCGCCTTGTACATCTGCTGGCTGTCTATGAGCGATGCTTCTGTCGCTCTGCTTTCAACCGCGAACTGGATGGAGTGGTGGAGGAGAGGGGGTGTGAGCATCCCTAGCACCAGGTAGTCGGATACCCCCATTTTTCTGGCGGCCAATTCGCGGCTGGTATCCTGTTTTTCAACGATCATCAGCGTAGGGATTTTCTGGTGCTCTCTTGTGAGCTTTTTCAGCATCGTGAATTCCTGTTTGCCGTCGACGAAATTCAGGATGATCAGTCCGACCCCATCAAGGTCGGGTTCCTTTGAGAAATCCTTGTAGGTGCGAATTCCGAGTTCGTAGGCTCCCTTTTTCATTTTCTTGAAAAGGGATGCTATCTTTCCATGTGCCAGTACAGTTTTTTCCAACAGAATAATTTTCATATCATTCCAGAGCTTTCAACATACATTCAGTTCACAAGCTTCTGCAAAGGCATCACGGTGAATTGTCGTGCAGTTATAGTCGATTTCCGGTTCCCCCCGTATCTATAGTAATTCCGCATCTTAGCAGATTGTTGATTTGAAAAAAAAGCGGACTGTTTCAGGGTACCTTTTATAAGTGGTGGATATCGGCTGTAATTTGTTCTTGTTGCGCGTGGTTTGGTTATTAAATAGACTAGCCTGAACCGGCGGAAACGGATTTTGCGAATGTTGCCGGTATTGTTCCATTTTTCAGGAGAAGATCCTTGACTGATATAAAAGGCTACCGGGTGAAGATAGACGAGCTCGACAGGAAGATTGTCGAACTTCTGAATGCGCGCGCCGAAATGGCGGTGGAGATAGGCAACATAAAGTCGCAGGAAGGAAAGGAGGTCTACGACGCCAAGCGGGAAGTAGAGGTGATGAAAAACCTCAAAAAGGCGAACAGGCTGATCCCCGATGAGTCGTTGCGCTCCATCTATCGTGAAATTATTTCCGCTTCAAGGTCGCTTGAGAAGAGGGATGTAGTCGCTTTTCTCGGGCCGGAAGGGACCTTTTCGCACGAAGCCGCGATTACGGTTTTCGGCAGTTCCTGCGAGTTCTTGCCGGTCTCCGATTTCGAGACGATTTTCAGCGAAGTGGAGAAGGGGAACGCCATGTTCGGCGTTATTCCGGTTGAAAACTCCATAGAGGGGATCGTCCCCCGCACGCTTGACCTCCTTGCGGAATCGAATCTCCTCATATCGGCGGAAATATCGATCAAGGCGAACCAGAATCTCGTCTCGAAGGAGAAGAGCATTTCGTCGGTTAAAAAGCTCTTTTCGCATCCTCAGCCGCTGGGTCAGTGCAGGAAATTCATCCTCAAAAACCTTCAGGGGGTGGAGGTAAAGGAGACTCCCAGCACGTCTGCCGCCGCGAAGCTGGCCTCGAAAACGAAAAACTCAGCCGCGCTGGCGTCTTTGACCGCTTCCCGTATCTACGGCCTTAATGTGCTGAAGCGCAATGTGCAGGATCATTCAAACAGCATGACCAGGTTCCTGGTGGTGTCGCGGCTCCCCTCAGGGAAGCCCGCCGAAGGGGTAAGGACCAGAACGTCAATAGCGTTCAAGCTGAAAAACAAGCCAGGTGAGCTTTACCGCGTGCTGGGGATTTTCGAGAAAAACAGTATTAACCTCACGAAGATCGCCTCCCGCCCGGTGCCGAGCGATACATGGGGCTACGTTTTTTATCTTGATTTCGAGGGGCACAGGGATGAGAAAATCACCGCTTCCGCACTTGATGAACTGGCGCAGATCGCCGATGACCTGAAAATATTCGGTTCGTACCCGATGGAGCAATAAGAAGAGGATGGATATGAAAGAGGAACTGAAGCGTCTTGTACCGCGTTATATATGCGATATAAACCCCTACGAACCCGGCAAGCCGATCGAAGAGGTGGAGCGGGAACTCGGGATAAAAAATTCGCTAAAGATGGCGAGCAATGAAAACCCTCTGGGGCCGTCGCCAAAGGCGGTAGCGGCGCTTAAAAAGGTAGCCGGCAAGGTTCACTACTACCCGGAGGGAGGCTCTCCCTACCTTCTTGCGAGCCTGGCAAAAAAGCTCTCCGTGGAGCCGGGGGAGATAGTGTTCGGAAACGGGTCCAACGAGGTGATAGAGCTCCTCATGCGCTGTCTCGTGACAAAAGGGGACAACATAGTCGCAAGCAGGCACGCTTTCCTTGTATACAGGCTGATAGCCCAGGGGATGGGAGCGGAGACGCTGGAAGCGGAACCTTCGGAAAATCTGGGTCACGACCTCGATGCGATGGCAAGGCTCGTGAACGATAAAACGAAGATAATATTCGTGGCGAATCCGAACAACCCGACAGGCACATATGTGAACAGGGCGGAGCTTGAAAGGTTTTTAAAGTCTGTTCCCAAAATACCGGTCGTGCTGGATGAGGCGTACTACGATTATGTGGAGGCGCGGGACTATCCCGACACATTGAGCATGAGGAAACAGTTTCCGAATATCATATCGCTCAGGACCTTTTCAAAATCCTACGGTCTTGCCGGATTGCGCATAGGGTACGGCGTCGCTGATGCCGGGCTGATAGGCTATCTGAACCGGCTGCGACAGCCGTTCAATGTGAACATGATGGCACAGGCGGGCGCTCTCGCCGCGCTTGGCGACAAGGCACACCTGAAGAAATCGCAGAAGGTCAATTCCACCGGGAAGAAACAGTTATACGGGGAGCTTGGCAAGGCAGGGATAGCATACGTCCCTACCGAGGCGAATTTCATACTGGTAAAGGTCGGAAGCGGCAGGAGCGTTTTTCAGAGCCTGCAGAGAGAGGCCGTGATAGTGCGGCCGATGGACGTTTACGGCCTCCCGGAATATATCAGGGTTACCATCGGGAAGAAGGAGCAGAACGCCCGCTTCATGAAGGCGCTTAAGAAAGTGATGGGGCTATAGGTTTCTGGATTGTATTGAAGATATTTTCTCCGACCTGTTATTGGGAATAGACGAAAAAAAAGGAGCTGCTGTTGGGAGAGGGCACCGACCTCTCAAGCCCACGCTAAAAGATTGGCTCCCCTATGCGCTTTAACCGGGCCAAAGCAGCTCTCATTTATTTTTCACCTATATTATATAACAAGTTGCGTCATATACGCTAGAAATATCGCGAGCCGCGATCTGGTGAAGAATCTCTCTACGACCTTTCATCCAGAAGCGAGAGTTTCATCTCTCTTGGTACGCATTTAATTCTCCTTTCTAGCGAGTGGGCCTCGCTTTTAGTCATCATCCCGCTTTTTTTCAGGAGCTTCACCGGGAGTCTCGTTCTTGTATATTTCGCCCCTTTCCCCTGATTGTGCGTCTCTATCCGTTTTTCAACGTCGTTTGAGACGCCGCAGTAGTAGGTGCCGTCGGCGCACTGCACGATGTATACGTACCACCCTTCCTCGCTTCCGCCGGTTTTAGTCTCTCCCTTTAGCCGGGTGTAGAGGAGATAGAGAGCTTCGAATACGGTTCGCTCCCGATTGTACGAGCGGGAAGGCCCCAGCAGAAGTTTTTCACACATCTCACCATTCACATCGGAAACGGCGACATATATTAGGCCGACAGGTTTCTCTTTCGAGCCTCCCCCCGGCCCGGCGATCCCGGTTGCGGAAATGCCGAAATCCGACCTCATCCTCTCCCTTACCCCTCGCGCCATTGCCAGAGCAGTCTCTTCCGAAACGGCGCCATGCTGTTTAATCGTCTCGCCGGGGATGCCGAGCGCCTCGATCTTCACTCTGTCGCTATAGGCGATGATCCCGCCAAGAAAATAGTCACTGCTTCCGGGGAGAGATGTAAGCGCCTCGCCTATCCCGCCGCCGGTGCATGACTCCGCGACCGAAAGGGTCTTCCCCGCCTTGCGCAGCATCTTTCCGACAACATCTTCAATATTTTCGTTGCCGTACCCCCAGATGCGGTCTTTGATGTTTGCCGTTAGAAGTTTTTCAGCGCTTCTCAGTCTGGTTTTTGCTTCATTCGCCGATTTTCCCGAAACGATGATCCGTATATCGGTCCTTCCAGCGTGGGGGAGAAAGGCAACTTCTGCATTTTCCAGAATGTTGTCGAGTGAGGTAATCTTTTTCATCAGCTCGGTTTCCCCGGCGACGGTTCGGAATGTTTTTTCAAGAAAATGATTCCCGCCATGCGGGATGATCTTTTTTCCATGCTGTTCGATCATACTCTTCATCTCGATCGGCACTCCGGGGAGGAGTAGGACTTTTTTGTTAAAAAAGAGTCCAGGCGCGACTCCGGCGCGGTTTTCCAGAGCGATGGCGTTATGCGGTATCTCGGCGTAACTTCTGTTCACCAGAGGAACCTTGCGCCCCCTTTTGCGGAAGAATTTTTCCACCTGTTTCTGAACGGTGGGGTTGTATCTGGTTTTTGATTTGAAGAGTGAGCAGACCGCGTTTTTCGTAATGTCGTCGTGTGTAGGGCCGAGTCCGCCCGTTACTATCAGAAGGTCGCACCCCTTCAGAGCGCGCCTTACGGCCGATTTGATGGCGTCCGGTTTATCGCCAACGGATAGGATTTCGTCGATATGATATCCCCGTGTGAAAAGGTAGCGGGAAAGGTAGGCGGAGTTCGTATCGGTTATTTTTCCGGTCGTTATTTCGTTGCCGACAGTGATTATCCGCGCTGTCTTCCCACTCTTTTTAGCCGGCATAAGACAGCTTCATTTGCGTACTTTATCTGTCCTGAATAAAAGCCACGTTATCGCCTATATCGATTTCCTTGGTGGAGGCCGTCACTATCGCGGTGGAGCTTTGGTCCCTTACGGTGACAACCATCGCTTTTCCGGCCCGGTTCTTAAATCCGAATTTTTCTTCGGGCCCCCCTTTTTCGAAGCTCTTCTGGATCGCGAAAACATCACCTTCCCTCACGCCGTGATCCCTCCCTACGTTGAAGTAGACCATATCGTTGATGGAGCCGAGCCTGTTATCAAGACCAACGGCGACTATCTTGCCCGAGATCTTCGCCTCCCTAACCGGCCTGTCTTCATCCATAGTCGGGAGGTAGACTTCGAACTTCGGGATTATGTAGTCTCCAAGTACGATCGAGCTGAACGCGCTCGTGACAACGCATGTGGCGGAGTGAAGTTTGGTATCCTCTTTTTTGAAGAGCCGCTCGAAAAATCCGGGCTTTTGAAGTTTCGGTTCGTTCACGTCGATTACCTTCATCTCCCCGATGATCGAAATAAGGTTGCCGAAAGGTTTTCCGGTGTCGGGATCCATTACTACCCTTATCTTTCTGTAAATGTAAAAAGAGTCGTTCTTTCTTACCCCTTCGGAACTTCCTTTGTCGATAAACATGATGTCATTTGTAGCCAGATCCTTCGTTCCGTCCTTTGCCTCCACTATCTGTCCGAACGGATTGTCGTGCACGCTTACGAAGCCGGCTGAAAGAAGTTCAACATGCCGAACGATAGGTTTTGTCTTTTTATGGAAAAGATTTTTCGGCAGTTTCGTGGTTCGTATCTCCCCGAGTATCGGAACCTGCTTTTTCGACTCCTTAACCTCTATCCCCTTTCTGCTTTTCAGTTCCGCGGCAAAATTGACCGACGATGCGGCCAGGACAAAGGCGAACCCAAGCATTATTTTTTTCATCCCTAGAATTATACAGGATTTGGGCGCATAGATAATGCGGGATGAATTTCTTAATAACCTCTTCAGAAAGGTGACGATACTGGTTTCATCGGGATTGACCCGGGAAATGGGTGCAGAAGTATTTCGCCTGGGGTTTTTCCAAAATTGAAGAGAAGAAGCGTATTTTGCATTAATGGATTGCTTGTATTTTTTCCCATGCTGTCATACGATATTGAGATGAAAAAAATAAGGGTCTCAGACCTTGCGAAGAAGAAAAAGATACCTGCGTCCCAGGCGGTAAAGATGTTGAAAGAAAAGGGTTTGACCAAGGTTACCGCTTCGACGCTAGTCGCGGCCGACGCGCTTGAAGGAGCGAACTCGGTGGAGAAAAAAGAGAGCGCGGTGATATCGCATATCTTTCCCCCTATCGGCACATCAGGCTCGCTTGCTTCGCAGGCGCTGCGTATAAACGAATTGAAAAAAGAGTCCGATCCAGGGAAGAGCGTTATGAAAGAGGCAAAGCCGAAGAAGAGCGCACCTAAAAAGGAAGCGGCTTCCGCTCCGACTGCGGAGAAAAAGGCTTTACAGCCACCTTCCGGGGGAAAACCGAAAATGCGAGCCGATATTTTCGCCGCGATAGCGGCTGTGGTAGCGATAATCCTCCTCGGATTGATGTATGTGGGGCAGAAGGCCGACCGCGCGGTGATGAAGGAGCTTGGCGCAAGCCTTTCCGAGATCAAAGAGACCGTAGCGGGGCTTGAAAAGGGGATCGCTGAAAACCGAAGCGCTGTCGAGGGAGTTGATAAAAAAATCGAAGCTGTCGACCTGGCTGTTCTTTCCCTTGAGGTTCGGTCGCAGGGGGCCGTTCTTAAATCACTCTCCGGCAACCTTAAGGATTCTCTCCGCGTCAGAACACAAACCTTGGCCGACGGTCTCGCCTCCTTTTAAGCCGGTCACTCTACTAAAATGGGATTCAACTGTGGAATAATCGGTTTGCCGAATGTCGGTAAATCGACACTCTTTAACGCGATCACATCTGCGGGCGCGGCGGCCTCGAATTTCCCTTTTTGCACAGTGGAGCCAAATGTGGGCCGGCTCCCTGTTCCCGATGAAAGGCTCGACAGGCTGGCAGAGATAGTGAAGCCTCAGCGCGTGCTCGCCACCCAGATGGAGTTTCTCGATATCGCCGGACTTGTAAAAGGTGCAAGCAAAGGGGAGGGGCTCGGCAACAAGTTCCTGAGCCATATACGAAGCGTGGATGCGGTCGCCCATGTGGTGCGCTGTTTTGAATCCGACGATATTACGCACGTCATGGGGAGCGTGGACCCGATCCGCGATATAGAGATAATCGAAGCGGAGCTGATGCTTTCCGACCTTGAGAGCGTGGAGAAAAAGATCCAGGCTCTTCGAAAAGGGGCCAAGAGCGGGAAGAAGGAAGATGTTGAATTCCTCGCAAAGCTGGAGCCTATTGAGAAAGGTCTTCAGGAGATGAAGCCTGCGTCAATGACCGGGGGTCTTGATATTCTCGACCAGCTTCCGCTGATAACCGCCAAGCCTGTGATGTATGTAGCGAACATGGGGAGTGCTTCGGATGAGAACGGCAAGCATGTGAATGCCGTCAAGGAGTACGCGAAGTCGAAGGGTGCGGCGTTCCTTTCGATAGTCGCCCAGGTGGAAGCGGAGATAGCCGAGCTTCCACCCGAAGAGCGCGCTTCATACAGAAAAGAGCTGGGGCTTAAGGATGCCGGCCTTGATGCCGTTATCAAGAAGGGTTATGAACTGCTCAACCTCATCACATATTTTACCGCAGGGGTAAAGGAAGTTCGCGCGTGGACAGTTCTTAAAGGCTCCACCGCACCGGAAGCGGCGGGAAAGATTCACACCGATTTCATAAAGGGATTCATCCGGGCTGAGGTGACCGCTTACGATGATTACGTCGCCTGCGGAGGAGAGCAGGGGGCCAAGGAAAAGGGGAAGATGCGCCTGGAGGGGAAAGAGTACATCGTAAAGGACGGCGACGTCATTTATTTCCGGGTCAACGCTTAAAACCTGTAAGTGCTTTAGTCGACAAGATCCAGAATCGTCAGTATCTGATAGATCATCGATCTTTTCTCCGGTTTCTGTTTCTTTATCAGTTCCAGAATTTTTTCAAGCTTGATATCGGGGAGTTTCTGGGAGGCCTTTGGATCCAGATCTGAAAAGAGAAAAAGTTTGTAGACCTCTGTGTTAAAGCCCCGCGCAATTTTTTCAATATTGTTAATGGTGAGGTTTCTTTCACCTCGTTCCACGGCCCCTATGTATGCGGGCTCTAGCCTGGATTTTTTTGCGAGCTTCTTTTGGGTTAATCCGTGGATCTTCCTTAGCTGCTTCATTCTTTTTCCAAAATTTATATTAAGTTTTTCCATGTTGTACATTTTTCTTTTGGGTGGTTGATGTTACTAAAAATATTTCATACGGCATCCCGACTGTATTATTTGGCAATTAACTTGGTTTCAAAAGCTGGAATTTTTTTTTATTGTAAAACAGACCCATTTTTCCCATTAGTCTATAGAGAATTGAATAAAATTAAAAATATTGGCAATATATATATATTTTAGTGTTGCATTTTAATACATATATGATGTATATTAACGGTTTGTATAACTGGTTATGTATATTTTCGGGGGTGATCTTGCGTTTCATGCTGGAATTTCGGCTATCGATTATTGCGGATCCAGTATTTGACTTTTTAATGAACGAGAACGGGAAAAATTAACGGGGAGCAACAATACCAATCGAATGAAAACGGAAGATTATCAAATTCTGTTTTCATTTTTTTTACATTAATGAAGATGAAATGTTTGTAAATACTGAAAACGAAGAAGAACCGGAAGAGTACCCATTATTTGAAAATAAAAAGGTGCTTGTTATCGATAACAGCTGGGTTCAAAGAATATTTTTGAAGCTGTGCCTGAAAAAAATAGGAGTTTCCATAACCGAGGCAAGCACTATCCGGGAGGGCATGGAATTCCTGGAAAATTTTCAGCCCGACCTGGTCTTATCCAATCTCGTAATGGATGAATTGGATGGATTTGACTTGTTAACCATGCTGAAATCTCATGAAAAACATTCAAGGCTTGATGTAATAATTATGGGCCCTCCGTTTGAGTTTGAACTGGAGGAAAAGGCGCTGAAGCTCGGGGCATTATCATATATCCCCAAACCGGTTGTCGCGAAGGAGATCATTACGCTTGTATCGAAACATCTGTCGAACGGTGAATTTTTTGGGGAAGGAAATGCTTGAGGCTCGAAAGTGACTGCCGATTTCCATATACAAAATATTTATTGAAGTAGATTTGACCGATTGTTTGGATTTGAATCCCGACCCCAAATGCTTTTTGTCTGACTAAAAATGTAAAGATGCTCGGCGCGAATCGCTAATTCTCTAATTTACAAATAGTTGCAGGTATAGATCTGTCAGGAATTCGTCATGAAAAAGTGAAAGAAGCGCTCCAATCGCCAGAAAGGGGCCGAACGGGATCTTGGTTTTTCTCCCCTTCCCGAGAATGATGATGCTGGTAATACCAACTATCGAACCGATGAACGAACCGAGGAAGATGGTGAAAAGGACCGATTTCAATCCGAGGAAGGCTCCTATCATTGCTATCAGTTTTATATCGCCCCCCCCCATTCCTCCTGGGACAAGCAGAGCAAGAATGAAAAAAAGCGCCCCTCCAGATACAAGGCCCCAGACGGAACTTTCAATACCAATCGGAAGGATCAGCCACGCGAATAATAGGCCGAGCGGTATGCCGGGGAGAGTTATTACATCCGGGATTATCATGTGGTCGAGGTCTATGAATGTGATCGCTATCAACGAAGCGGAAAAAAACATGTACACGATAGAGGCCGGAGTTACCCCGAACTGGTTGTATGAAGAGAGGAAGATGAGGGCGCAAATAAATTCCACGAGCGGGTATCGTGGAGATATCCCGGCTTTGCAGTCTGGACATCTACCTCTTAAAAGAAGGTAGCTGATGAGCGGGATGTTGTTCCACGGCTTTATCGATGCGCCGCAATTGGGACAGGATGAGCGGGGAGTAACGACAGACTTTCTCTCCGGCAGTCTGTGGATGACTACGTTCAGGAATGAGCCTACAGACGCGCCGATAATGAAAAAATATATCTGCATCAGACCGATGTTATAAAGGGGTGAAGTTGAGATCGGATTATCCCCTCTAAAAAAGTTTCCGTTTATTGATTGCCTTCAATATGGCATCGCTTCCGAACCCCTTGCCTGCCAGGAAATCATATAGACGTTTTTTTATATGTATCGGTGAAAGCCCATCCTTCATCCGGCTCATTTTTTTCTCGATAAGGCTATGTAACTGATTTTCCGTATCTTCAGGGTTCGAAAAGATCTCCGCAATCGCCTCATCGGCAAGTTTTCTATCGACCCCTTTCTTTATGAGTTTGTTCATTATGTAATTCGGCCCGACCTTCCTGTTGCGCGACAGCGAGCTTCCATACAGAGTTGCGAACTTCCTGTCATTCAGGTATCCGTCATCGACCAACCTGGAGATTACTTCTTTTATAGTATCCTCCTCAAAGTCCCTTTTCTTGAGGGCCTCGCGGATCTCAAGTATCGACCGATCCCTTCTGGCCAGAAGTCTATAAGCTACATTCATCCCTTTTTGAAAAGGAGACGACATGGCTACTTTTTGGATTTTGCGGTTTTGCCTGTCGTTTTCTCTTTCGGTTCGTTACCGTTGTCGGGCGTCTGCGGCTTCAGTTTCTTGGCGGTCCCAAGCCCCAGTTTTTCCCTCAATTGTGTTTCCAGCTTGGCTGTGAGTTCAGGATTTTCCTTGAATGTGTTCTTGGCCTGTTCGCGCCCCTGCCCGATCTTTTCGCCGTTATAAGAGTACCATGAGCCCGATTTTTCAATCGCACCATGTTCCACGCCGAGGTCGATCAGATCACCAAGAAGGGAGATGCCGGTGCCGAAAATGATATCGAATTCCGACTGTTTGAAAGGGGGAGCCAGTTTGTTCTTCACCACTTTCACCCTCGTCCTGTTTCCGATAACGTCCTCTTTTTCCTTGATGGCGCTGATCTTTCGGATATCAAGCCTGACAGTTGCGTAGAATTTCAGGGCGTTTCCCCCGGTTGTCGTTTCAGGGCTGCCGAACATTACGCCGATCTTCATCCTTATCTGATTGATGAATATTACGCATGTGGACGATTTCGAGATTATGCCGGTCAATTTGCGGAGCGCCTGGCTCATCAGTCTGGCGTGTAGACCCATGTGGCTGTCCCCCATGTCACCCTCTATTTCGGCGGCAGGTGTGAGTGCGGCTACAGAGTCGACTACAACAACGTCGCAAGCCCCTGAACGTACAAGGGTTTCGACGATCTCAAGCGCCTGTTCCCCTGTATCCGGCTGGGATATGACCAGGTTTTCCACATCTACACCGAGGTGTTTCGCGTATTCCGGGTCAAGTGCGTGTTCGGCGTCCACGAATGCGGCTATACCGCCGTTTTTCTGCGCGTTGGCAATTATATGAAGGGTCAATGTTGTCTTACCCGATGATTCAGGCCCGAAGATTTCGATCACTCTCCCCCTCGGTATCCCCCCTATTCCAAGGGCGTAGTCGAGAGAGATGGCCCCGGTGGGGATGACATTGTCCGCCGAGAATTTCGGCCCGTGATCCCCAAGGAGCATGACGGAGCCCTTGCCGAAATTTTTTTCGATCTGGGAAAAGGCCATATCAAGCGCCTTTTTCTTGTCTACCGGAATATCGCTCATTTCTCCCCTCCCGCGGAAAGTTTCATTTCTGCCAATTCTGTATATATTGCGCCAGTAGGATTCAGCTCGCTCTTCATCAGGAAGATCTGCTTAACGTCGATCTTCGCCAAACCTCTTTTGTGAAACTGACGCATTTTCATAATCAAACTGCTCTTAGCCTTGAAAGATTTTACCCGACCGAGGGTGATATGGGGGAAAAATTCTCGCTGTTCCTCCTCAAACCCGAGCTTCACCAGTTCCTTTTCTGCCAGTTCCGCCAAATCCTTCAACTTGTCGACTTCTCCCCCCAGCTCCGCGCAGACTATTCGTGGGTAATGCGGATTTGGGATAAGTTCCAAGCCATTTACAGCCAGAGATATCGGGCCTGTTTCGCGCGCAATTTTTTCAACAGTTTCAGTGATCTTTCCTATCCGTTCGCTTTTCACGTTCCCGAGGAATTTGAGTGTAAGGTGTAGATTTTCCGCATGGACCCAACGCACATCCGCTCCGGTTTTTGCCAGTTCAGCAAGCACCCCCCCCAGGGCGGCTTCGGCCTCTTTTCCAGCCTTTACAGCAACGAATGCACGTACCGTATCCATGGCATACTTTATCATTTCCGGCATTGAAATTTCTCAAACATGAAAAAGAAACTGATTTATGGAATCGGGATACCGCTCGTTGGGGTCAATAAATTGATTTATATTGTTTACCAGTTTGTTTAGTATTTGGTGATGGTATATTTCAGCAGTCGAAGAAGGCTCTTAATGGTTGGCGAGAGTATGGAGCTTGGCCTTGAAGTATCTTCCCGTTTAAACCGGTTTTTCGAGAGGCTTTCCATAAACCTCAAGATAGATTCCGTGAAGAACACCGAACGGGCTGTTCTGATGATGAAGTATTATGAGTATGATCTTGCCATTTGGCTTGCGTCTGAAACGAGGGGGGAGGACGTATCGCAGTTCGTAAAATCACTCGATGAAAGCGAAAACCGGATACCGCTAATTTTTATCGCACCAAACGAGAGCGCGGGGAACTGGGAGGCTGCAGGGCGCGTAGGCGCGGGGAGCCTTTTCACAAGGGAGACCCTGGACGGAATGCCGAAGGTAGTCGACGAGGCTATCCTTGAATACAGGTCGGGGGTCGAAAAGTATGACGCCATGAAAGATCTCCTAAAATCGGCTCAGGAGCTGAAAGAGGTCAACGATGAGATAGTCCATCAGTCCTCAAAGATATTAAGGAACAAGAAGGAGGAGGAGGAGGAGCGGAGGAAGCTTGAGATACTCCTCGATTTCAGCCAGGGGATTTTCATTCTCAATCTTGATAGGCTCATTGAGACATTGAAGGAGCGTCTCCCCAGCATTTTCGGCGTGGAGCTGTTTTCCATTTTCACGCTTGATGAAAACAGGCTCAAACTTCTGGCTTCCAACCATCCGCAGTCCGGCACCAGCATAAAATCCGAGGTTTTGCTGGAGGATTCTCCGCTGATGAAGGAGGCACTAGACAGCGGAAAACCTGTGCTGGTGAACGATTTCGCGCACTCCAGGTTCAAGACTGAAAGCCGCGCAAAGTATCGCGATAACTTCGCCATCTCCATACCGATCTTGATGGATGGCAAGCCTATCGGCGTGCTGAACATGAATGGCAATAGGGAAGGCTTCTTCGATCATCCCGACATCACGTTCATTCACCTCGGCGTCGACATTCTCGCAAGTGCGATTTCAAACGCGATGCAGCATAACCGGCTGGAAGAGCTTTCCATAACTGACGGTCAGACGGGACTATACAATAACAGGTATTTTTATCGCGTACTTTCCGCCGAGTGGGAGAAGTCGAGGAGGTATGACAGGCATTTTTCCCTGATAATCGCTGACATTGATTTTTTTAAAAAGGTAAACGACACATACGGCCATCTTTCCGGCGATCTAATATTGAAGGAGTTTGCTGACGTGCTCGTAAGCAAGGTAAGGAAGGCCGATACGGTTGCGCGATACGGAGGCGAAGAGTTTATCATAGTGCTTCCGGAATCGGATAAATCCGATGCCGCTTTGATGGCCGAGAGGATGAGGAAAGAGATAGAAGCGTCTACTTTCAAGGGTTGTGACAATGCGGATATAAAAATAACATCATCTTTCGGCGTCGCCGATTCCCGAATGCTGGGTTTGAAACGGGGAGAAGATGTTTTGAAGATGGCGGATAACAGGCTTTACATCGCAAAGAACGGCGGTAGAAATATGGTAGTTACCAGCGATAAGGAGAGCCCCTGATCCGGGGAGGAGTTATTTACTTGTTCTGGTAGAGGAGCTTGTTGGTTTCGGCAAGTTTCAGCGCCAGAGCTCGTGTCAGGTTACGGTAGATCGCCGCCATCAGCTCGGGCTTATCGTTTATCGATTTTTCCGAGATCTCGAAAAGTATTACATCGGAAATAGTTCTGGCCGAGGCGGTTCTGTTGCCCGATCCCTTTTCCCCTCTCATGGCAAACCCCATCTCCCCGACAAGATCGCCAGCCGATAGTTTCGTAATGGTTTTCTTTTTGGTCTCGGTGGAGGAGCTGATCTCAATATATATTTCTATCTCCCCCTTGATAATTACATGGAAGCAGTCGGGAACATCTCCCTTTGCGTACAGAAGGTATCCCGGCGGTCTGTTAACAGGTTTGACAGTTGAAAGGAATAAATTCAGGTCGCTATTGCTGAAATTTTTCAGGAATGGAACCGAATCGCGCAGCTTTTCAAGTTTGTCCAGGCTCATCTTCTTTCAGCTTTCTCCCACAGCCGGGTTTAGTCAGTTCAAACCGTTTTCCCATTCATTTAATTTAACAGTATTGGTCCCATGCAAAACGGGACGTGACATGGAAATTAAAATTTCTGCAATCCTGTTAATAGTTTAATGTTGTAAACTTAAAACCAGACACACGACTATTTTAACAGGGGAATTTAGGATGTCGATATTTTTTACTTTTTTAGCGTGTTACATAGCCGGTTCAATTCCGACCGCGCTTGTCGCGGGATATCTGTACGGTGGAATTGACATTCGAACTACCGGGAGCAAAAATGCCGGTGCTACCAATCTCTATCGCTCATTCGGGCTGAAACTCTATGTTCCGGTATTGCTTCTGGACATGTTCAAGGGTTTTGCTGCGACGTTGTGGCTCTCCGCTCTAACGGATCCCGAACCCCTTACTGCTTTGCAAATGCAGATATTTTGCGGTATAGCGGCTGTGTTTGGGCATATTTTTACGGTTTTTGCCAGGTTCAAAGGGGGGAAGGGGGTCGCGACCGCCGCCGGAATGATGCTGGCTCTCATTCCCGCGCAGGTGCTTCTGGCACTTGCGGTTTATCTGGTGATCACTTCTGCCACCCATTATGTCTCGCTTGGATCGATTGGTGCTTCCGTTTCCCTCCCGGTAATATTCTTTCTTGAATATGCTTTTGGAGGGAGTTCATATGAATGGGAGATATACGCTGTTTCAGCCGTGCTGGCCGCCCTTATTATAGTTACTCACCGCTCGAATATCGGCCGTCTTCTCCGCGGGGAGGAAAATAAAACCTACTTTTTTAAAAGGAATTCTGTCTGACCCTGAATAATAAGATATATAATATTAAACAATGATTCATAAACAGGAAATATCTGCCCTCGTTGTTGATGATGAAGAAGTTCTGCGCCAGATGGTGGCGAGGGTTCTAAAGTCGATGTCTATCAAGGCGGATAGCGCCGAGGACGGCCTGATTGCTCTGGACAAAATTAGCCACGGCAGATACGACTTCGTCATCGCGGACATCCGTATGCCCAACATGGACGGGATGCAGTTGCTGAAGGAAGTAAAGCGGAACTACCAAGATCTCGATTTCATCATAATGACAGCGCACACATCGCAATATTCATTTATTGACGTTGTGGAATCAGGCGCGAACGATTACATAACCAAGCCTTTCAGCGTCGAAGAGCTCAAAGCGAAGATCGAGCGCGTCCTCCGCGAAAGGCAGACCATCATGGAACTCCTCGACAAGACGAAAAAGCTGGAGCTGGCATACACCGAAATTCTTCTGCTCAAGGATCAGGAGGAAAAAATCTGCACGGAGATCAATTACGAAAAGGAATTTCTTCAGGTCGAAATAGAAAAACTGAAGAATGATAACGCCAGGCTCAACGAAAAAATGAAGCACCTCGGAGGTAGAGAAAAACTCTGATGAGGCGTTTGCCCAGGCTCGGAGTCTTTCATTGCGAGGCCTAGCTGAAAACCATATCTTCCATAACTGACATCGGAAAATTCTCCGATTCTGCCGCCAGGAGCGGGAAAACATGCGGCTTTGTTCCTACGCTCGGCGCGCTTCATGAAGGCCATCTCTCACTTATAAAAAGAGCAAAGAGGGAAAATGACAAGGTCATCGTTTCCATCTTTGTAAATCCGCTCCAGTTCCGAAGCGATGGATACAGGAAATATCCGAGGGATCCGAAAGGTGACGCGGAAAAGTGCCGCAAGGCGGGGGTCGATCTCCTTTTTGCGCCGAATGCGGAGGAAATTTATCCCGACGGTTTTTCGGCTTCGCTGGAGCTCCCCGCGCTCTTCAAGGTTCTCAAGTTCCAAAAACTCGAGTGGCATTACCGCGGAATGTTGCTAATAGTGCTAAAATTTTTCAATATCGTCCGGCCCAGACGCGCTTATTTCGGCATGAAGGATCCCCATCAGCTGGCGCTTATCCGCAAAATGGTCGACGATCTGAATGTTCCGGTTGAAATAGTGCCCTGTCCTACCGTAAGAGAGAGGGACGGTCTGGCAAAATCGTCGCGAAATCTGCTATTGACCCCGGAGGAGAGAAAAGCTTTGCCGGTAGTCTATCGTGCCCTGAAAAGCGGGGCCGAGATAATGGCGTCAAAGGGGGCAAAAGGCGTTGATTCCGCTTTTGTGATAATGCGTGAAATTTTCAGGAGCGAACCGCTTGTAACGCTCCACGGTCTTGAGATCCTCTATGCCGATACACTTATGCCTGTCGGTTCCGAAGCTCACGGTGAAAAAGTGCGCGAAGCATTCTGTGCCGCGACCGTTTTTGCTGGGGGGAAGAGACTTACCGACAACGTTCGATTCAAGATAAAGCCGATTTGAAAACGGTCTTTTATTTTATAAGCGGCCACGGGTTTGGCCACGCGGTTCGTTCGTCACTAGTGATCAGAGAACTCGCCAGGCTCGGCATCAGGGTGGAGATATTCAGCTCTATACCCAAAAGGATATTCGACAGCAAATTACACGGAGTCGACTACGGTTACCACCATGGCGAGATGGATATCGGAGTTGTGCAGAGTGATTCGATTTCAATAGATGTCCCCGCGACATATGAAGCCTGGTCGAAATTTATCGATAGCCGGGAGAGCTGGATCGACCGTTATCTTGGGCTGTGCGGAAAACTGAAACCCTCCGCGATAGTTTGCGACATCGTTCCGTTTGCGATACCGCTTGCCCTGAAAGCGGGGCTCCCTTCCATTCTCGTAGCCACCTTTACATGGGACGCCATTTTAAATTTCTATGCTGACGAGGACGCGCGCTTTGAAAAACTTTCGAATGAATTGTTGCGAATATATTCCGAGGCTTCTCTAATGATTAGCACACCGCTATCGTTCGGCTTGCCGAAGATAGCGGAATCTGTCACGGTCCCTTTGATCGGGGCAAAGTGTGAAGTTGGGGAGACTGAAATCCGTAAAAAACTCGGTCTCGATGAAAGGCCGGCCTTTCTTGTCAGCTTCGGAGGACTTGGCTTGAGCGGCATTGAACGCCTGGGGCTGAAAAGGATGAAAGATTACCAGTTTCTTTTTCTTGCCGACAGGAGCCAGAGTGATGGAAATCTGATCACCTGTGACAACGCCGCAGTTTCCCACGAAGAGCTGGTAAAAATATCCCGCGCCGTTATCACCAAGCCTGGCTATGGAGTGTCGACAGAGTGCATCTTGAATAGAACAGCGATGATCTATACATCAAGAGGCAAATTCGCCGAATACGAACCGCTTGTCGATGAATTGAAAAAGTACATCCCAATGACTTTCATTTCAAACGAGGAGCTCTTTTCCGGCGGACTGGCCCTCTTGCTTGTAAAGAGCATGGAATTCGTTCCCGGCCTACGCACAGATGAGGGGTCAGGTGCGAAAGAAACTGCTACTCAGATAAAAATGAGGTATTTATAACTTCTTCGTAATATTACATAACAGCAATGTAACATGATGTGAGTTCTATGCGCGGTTAATGATGATAATTTGGATTGATAACCTATTGTAATCGTATTGGTTATAGGCTATCGTAATATGACAATGTGTGTTCGCGGGGCGGTTTGTTTGGAAGTATTGGACTCCCTGTCAAACCTGATACACTATTATGTATGGAAGCGATGAGGCCAAATGACAAAACTTGAGTCTGCCGGAAAAAAGCTGGTTGTAACTTCTCTGGTTATTTTAATGACCGGTATGTTCTTCCTGATAATGGGGACATACGAAAATTTTGAGGAGAGCTATTCCAACCTGATAATCCCCTCGGCTATAATTCTCATCGCGTTATCTTTTTTCCTGAAGCATGTATTCGAACTCCTCGGCCTTATCCGTGAAACCGAATCGCATCTGCATCTGAGCGCCTCCGTGTTTGAAAATTCTGTTGAAAGCATAATAATCACAGATCCAAGAGGGAGGATCGTTTCAGTTAATCCCTCTTTCACCGAGGTAACCGGTTATACAGAAGCGGAGGTTCTCGGGAAAAATCCCCGGATACTAAGTTCCGGCAAGCATGAGATGGATTTTTATGAAAAGATGTGGAAGGCGATTCTCGACAAGGGGCAGTGGAGCGGTGAGATCTGGAACAGGAGGAAAGATGGCCTTGTATTTCCGGAACAACTCTCCATCACAGCGATAAAGGATAAAGGGGGGAAAGTTACCCACTACGCCGGAGTGTTTACGGATATCTCCGAGCATAAAAAACATGTTGAACTGATCGAGTACATGGCGTTTCACGATAATCTTACTGGACTTATCAACCGGCTCACTTTCTACGATCTCCTCCAGGTAGAGATAGCCCACGCAAAAAGGTATGGCTACACGACCGCGGTAATGTTCCTTGACCTCGACTATTTCAAAGAGGTTAATGACAACTATGGACATAATATGGGCGACCTGCTATTGAAAAAAGTCGCGAAGGATATTAGGAACTGTCTCCGTTCGGGCGATACTGTGGCCCGTTTTGGCGGCGACGAATTCACCGCGCTGTTGCCTCAGTTACGGAAAGATGAGGATTTCAAGCTGATCGCCTCAAAAATAGTAGACCTTTTCAAGAAACCTTTTAATGTAAACGGTTATGACCTCCGTCTTGGTGTAAGTATCGGCATTGCTATCTATCCGACTCATGGAGATGACGTCACTTCCATCATGAATAAGGCCGATGACGCCATGTATTACGTCAAGAACCATGGCAGGAACAATTACCGGCTTTACGACGACACCATTCCAAGGAAATCCGGCAACAAGATAAGCGTTTGATATTCCGTAAATTGGTGGACTAGACAGTATCAACTCACCAAAATTTTCCGATTCTCTCATAACTTCTCCAAAGACAATCGGCTATACTGTTCAACAAAAGGGAGAATAGGAGAATTTCCATGGCCCACAAGAGGCTTGAAACGTTAAAGGAGATAGTGCTTCTCCAGGACAAGATGGGTCAGTATTTTGAGGACAGCGCCTACTCTGTTCCTTCCATCATCAGAACATGGGCGCCGCCCGTAGATCTGTATGAAACGGAGGAGAGTATTCACATCATCGCGGAGCTTCCCGGTGTTGATGAAAAGGATCTGAAGATCGAGGTTCGTGACAATGTCATAACCATCCAGGGACAGCGGAAGTTTTCAACCAGAAGCGGCGAGAGTTTTATTCAGGTTGAAAGGAATTACGGCCCGTTTCAGAGGACTTTCCGGCTACCCGCATCCGTGCAGGAAGAGATGGTTGTCGCTGAATTCAAATTGGGATTATTAAGAATTAAAATGCAGAAAGTGGAGCGGCAGGGCCAGAAATTTATCAGGGTCAACGTTACGTCAAAAGGTTTATGAGCAGAAAACTAATCGAGAGTTGCCGAGAGTCGGCATTGCGCAACGAAAAGATATCCGAACAGGACGCGCTGGAGCTGATAACCCTCCCACGGGAACATATCATGGATCTGATTGCCGCCGCCGACGCGGTGAGGCGGAAGCATAAGGGGAACAGAATATCCCTCTGCTCAATTGTGAATGCCCGTTCGGGCAGGTGCGGCGAGGATTGCGCCTTCTGTCCGCAGTCGGTTTTCAGCAAATCGGAATCTCCGGAATACGCTCTCATGGGGGCAGATGAAATTGTCAGCGCCGCCGAGAAGGCGATTGGCGACGGTGCGCACAAATTCGGTATCGTCACGAGCGGCAAGGGGCCGGAAAAGAACAACGGCGATTTCGAAAAGATAATCGCATCCATCAGATCCATGAAACAGAATGTCGGCATTCACAGATGTGCATCGCTCGGAGTTATCGATTCGGAACAGGCGGTTGCTTTGAAGGAGGCGGGGCTGGATGAATTTCACCACAATCTAGAAACGGCAAGGAGTTTTTATCCCAAGATCTGTTCCACGAGGGACTACGACGAGAATGTGGCAACCATTGCCGCCGCGAAGAGTGCCGGACTCAGGGTCTGTTGCGGGGGGATCTTGGGTATGGGAGAGACCCCTGTCCAAAGGATCGAGCTGGCGTCGGAGTTGAGAGAGCTTGGTGTAGATTCGATACCGCTTAATTTTCTAAATCCGGTAGAGGGGACGAAGCTCGAAAAGAGCGAAAGGCTCAAGCCGCTGGAGGTTCTGCAGATAATCGCCGTATTCCGCCTTTTTTTGCCCGACAGGGATATAAAGGTCGCGGGGGGGAGAGAGGTTAATCTTCGAGACTTGCAGTCGTGGATGTTCTTCGCGGGGGCGAATTCCACGATGGTCGGCAACTATCTTACCACTACAGGAAGGAATGCCGAGGACGACGTCAGAATGGTAGAGGATCTGGGACTAGAGGTTGTCGGAAGGGGATAGGATACGCGCTTTTCCTTTCATCGCCGAATACGGTTTCAGGTGGCAAAAAGGGGAGCGTGATGTTTGGCGATGAGATCCGGGAACTCAGGGAGCAAAACCTCCTTCGCCAGGTAAAGGTTTTTGAATCGTCCGACGGCAGGGTAGGGCGTATCGGCGGAAAAGATTACCTCATCTTCTGTTCAAACGATTACCTCGGTCTATCACATTCCAGGGAGATCAAAGACGCCATCCATAAAGGATTGGAGGAGTACGGCGCTGGTTCCGGCGCGTCGCGCCTCGTTTCCGGCACGCTCACTCCCCACAGGATGCTCGAAGAGAGGCTGAGGGATTATCTCGGATTTGAGTCGGCGCTCCTCTTTAATTCCGGGTACGCCGCGAACACCGGCATCATCCCCTCAATTGCAGGGAAAGGGGATGTTATACTGGGGGACAGGCTCAACCACGCCTCGATCGTAGACGGATGCCTCCTATCGCGTGCCGAGTTCAAAAGGTATCCTCATCTTGATATGTCCGTATTGGAAAAACTCCTTTTGGAATATAAAAACGCAAAAACAAGATGGATCGTAACGGACGGCCTTTTCAGTATGGACGGCGACATCGCTCCGCTTGCGGAAATTTGCCAACTGGCTGATAAATATAACGCTAAAGTCTATCTCGACGATGCCCACGCATTCGGTATTCTTGGTAAAAATGGTCGGGGTACGGCTGAGCTACTTGGGGTGGAAGGGGGGATAGATATTCATGTCGGAACGCTTGGCAAGGCCGCAGGAGTAGCAGGCGCATTCGCGGGTGGCAGCAGGGAGATGACCGATTTTCTTATGAACAGGGCGCGGTCATTTATATTCTCCACCTCGCTCCCCCCTGCGCTCGCCCTCGGTGGGGCAAAGGGAGTTGAGCTACTTTCCGGCTTTTCGCACGGGAGGGAAATGTTTTTAAGTGGCGTTAAATCGTTCCATAATCTACTAGGTGTTATAGGTTTGGTTGCACCATCGAATAGTTATATAATACCGCTAGTTACGGAGGATGCCGGAAAAGCGGTCGAAGCGGAGAAAGTTTTTTGGGAACGGAACATTTATTTACAGGCAATTCGACCACCCACCGTACCGAAAGGCTCATCAAGATTGAGATTGACCCTTTCCCTGAATCAGACCTCTGAAGACAGGGAAAAGGTACTTGGTGTCCTTAAAGATAACCAGCATCTTTTTGCCAGATGAACAGGAGTAGGGAAGATTAAGAGAAAAAAGATATTGATATTCGACAAGGATGACAAAGCCAGGAATATCGTAAATATAATGTGCCACAAGCTGGGGCTTATAAATGTCATGGCCGCCGGAACCAAGGAAGAGTTCGATACTTTGATCAAACAGAATCTTGAGGCGGATTTAGGCATGGCTTTTGGCGGCGTAAAGCCTCTGCCGCGTGTCAAGGTCGACGCGATAATCATAGACTGGGAAACAGCGGAAAAAGGGCTGGTTACATTCATAAAAACATTCAAACAGAGATTTTCAGGGAGGTTCGGGTTTCTCGTCCTATGCGGGGAAAAGCATACCGAGAAATTTCTTCTTGCCTCAAAGGCGGGAGCGAACGCGTTTCTGAAGAAACCGTTTTCAATGGATCTCCTCAGGGAGAAGCTCGAAATGGTGCTCCTCGGCAAATCCGAGCCGATAGTACAGGGATTCAATCTGCAGGGTGCCTCTACGAAATCAAGCAAGCAGGGTTTCGGAGAAAGTCCTTTTTCGTTTCAGCAGGCTGTTGAAAAGAAAAAACCTGCCATATCCCCTGCCGATGCCGCTCAGCTTGCCAAGGATGCGGAGAACCTGGCGAAAAATGTACCCTTGGCGAAACAGAGGGTCGTTTCGGCTGAGGACTTGAAAAAGGGTGTCGGGGCAGGTGTTTCCTTCTATACGAAGGGTGGGGGATTGAGGAGCGACAAGGCGGTAGCCACACTCATCAACGGAAGGATAGACGGGCACTACCATCAGAAGGTGAACGTAATTGGCGGTGGAGAGAACTGTTTTTGGGCCAAGGAGCAGGAAGATGGCTTGGTACGCCTCGAATATCTCAATTCGCTAGGCAAACCCACCGGCGTTGAGGCTAAGAAGATTTCAAGGGACGAATTCATGCACACCTTTTTCCTCTGCGAAGAGGTCGGGTGCGCTATCCTCAAAAGGCTCGGCCAGTGGACCCCTAAGGAGCAAAACAAGTAAATTTGGCTGTGATAAATATTCCCCGATTGGTATAATGGCAAGATGAATAAAAAATCCTTTCTGTATCTGTTCTCGCTTGGGATTTTCTCTTTCTCTTTTTCCTGCAGCAGTCTCTTTTATCAGCCAAAGTCAGGTTTGATCTACAATCCCACCGATTACGGCTACCAGTATCAGAGTATTGATTTCCAAAGTCTTGACGGCACCAGTCTGCACGGATGGTATTTCCCGGCAGACAAGAAAAAGCAGGAGCTTGGCACCATTATCCAGTTCCACGGTAACGAAGAGAATATGACTAGCCACTTCTCTTCGCTGGTATGGCTCACGCGCGAAGGCTACAACCTCTTCACCTTTGATTACCAGGGCTACGGACAGTCGAGAGGGAAGCATAACCAGAAAAACCTGAACAATGACGCGCTCGCGGCCCTGAAATGGGCATACGACAAAAACATGGAAAGGGAGCGGCAGCTTGGAAGCGACATGAAGTTTATAGCCTACGGACAGTCCATAGGCGGAACGGTGCTCCTCCATGCCGTGCCACAGTTCTCCAACAAGAAGGAACTTAGCGCGGTAGTTTCCGAGAGCGCCTTCTATTCATACAAAACGATCGCCAAGCAAAGGCTTGCGGAGAGGCGCGAGACCTGGATTCTCCAGCCGTTTGCATATCTTTTCGTATCGGACAAATACTGCCCCATTAAGAGGGTCAAGGAGATATCTCCCACCCCCCTTCTGGTGATTCACGGCAATTCGGATGAAGAGGTCCCCTTTTCACACGGTGAAAAGATCTTCGAAGAAGCCGGGGAGCCGAAAACATTCTGGGCCGTTCCGGGCGGGATGCATATCGACGCAATGACTGAAGGGAAGCATGGCGGAAAATTCAGGCAGCAGCTTTTGGAATTCTTCGCCGCTCTGTAAACGCGGTACCGTTCACCCCTTTTCCGGCACTACTCTGGATATTCTCAAATATTCTGTCGCTGTCAGCTGTATCTCTTCGACCGTTATTAGAACGTAATCGCTGTCGAGCTTATACTCCTTTGCCGGCTCGCCGTTATGATACGCGATCCGCTGAAAGACGTAGATATTGCTGAATAGGTGCCGTTTCAATTCATTTATGAATATATTTTTGTTGCTGTTTGCGTGGGCGAAGGAGATCGCTCCATAGTTGAATACGGTGAACTGTCCAGGACGGTCTACGATGACCATCACGTTCTTTTCCCCGGATTTTTCCAGAAAATCGTACGACATCCTCGCGTCCCGCGGAAGGGTAAGCTGGTTCATGAATCTCCCTTCGACAGCCAGCGGATGATAGATGAGAAAAACAGCAACCGCCAGCGGGAGAAGGATTTTGCCGTCGATGATATCCCGCTTGAAGGTCTTCATGAACACAGGCGAAAGGGAGCTTGCGATCGCGAATACAAGGAAGAACCGCGCGTTTGCGGGGTGATCGTAGTTCCCCAGAAAGTGCGAGAGGAAGATGACAAGGTTAAGCGAGAGCGCCCCTAGCAGAAAGACAGCGAAATGCATCTGATAGTCACGCTCGAACGATATCTTTTTCCGCGCCACTCCGAAAAGGAACCCTGCGAGGAGCACAAAAGCAAGGATGTGGAGAATGTTCGAGTAGGGGAGGAAGAAGGAAAAATCGAACTGTTTTGTCAGGAATGTTTTCGTGTGGTTCATAAAGTGTCCTATCCCGAGTACCGGAGTGCCGGGGGGAGCTTCGAATTTCCCCTGCGATAGAACGCTTTGCCAGAAAAACGGCAGGAAAAAAAGAGGAGTGAGCGCGATGACGTTCTTGGAAGATTTCACTAGTTCGAGCCTGATATATCCGAAAATGTAGAGGCCGACCATGATTACGATAAAAAAGATGAACGACTCATAGCGGATGTTGGAAAAGACAAGAAGGTTCAGCCAAAGCATGGAAAAATATTCCGGCAATCTGTGCTTCATGAAAAGAAAAAGTGAAATAAGCGACAGGAAAAAGAAAAGGGTCGAAAGCATGTCAAATCCCGCGGAAGTGGAGCTGAATGCGACTATCGGCACCGAAGCAACGAAAAACTGCGATGATAGCGCCGTGTTTTCGTCTAGAAACCGGCTGGAAACCATGTACACCATGCAAAGGAAAATAAAAAGTACCATGGCGTTTAATATGTAGAGGTTGTTCACGCTGTAGCCGAAGCTCGTATGAAGTATGTTAGCCAGAAACGGGAACACAAGCGGACGCTTCGGAACCACTGTCGCAAGCGAGTTGTAATCGTCGTAGTAATACTTTCCCATCGTGACATTTACCGCGCTTCTGTTTTCCGAGAATGATTTTGATATCGAAACAAGATTCGTTTCATCGCTAAGAACCCTGAATTCAGGTTTTACCGAAAGGAATGTTATCGCGGTCAGTATCAGCGCCATGATAATCCCCTTTTTCGATCTGGCCAGGAGCTGGCCAGCCGCGAAAGACGATTTATTCAGGAAGATGGCGATATATGTCCCCCAGGTCAGTAGCATGAAAAGAATAAAGTAATACGACCCTTTTGTGAAAAGCACGTGCATTGCGCCTTTGATTGTCAGCGAGACAAAAAGCAGAACGGCAAACGCAGCAAGGGGGATTGCGTATATCCACTTTCCTGTTCGAGCCTGGAGAATTTCCATGAGAATGTATTTTAGCGTTTGCAAGGTGGCTCTGCCATACAAAATCCCCTTGCGGGGTTTCATGGTGGTAAAATATGAGTAATATTTGGAGTCGAAGTACCTTAAATAATTATACAGTTCCTAATAGTTGGAGAATCCAAAGGTGGGTGAATTCGCTGTAAAGCCGTGGCACATCTATGAACCGACGGATGCTATCAACGAGCTTCGGACGGATGTTTCCAAAGGTCTGGATGCGGTGGAGGTCTCCCACCGTCTTGCGAGCCACGGCTACAACATGCTGAAGGAAGAGCCGCGCGACGCATGGTATGCGGTTCTGATAAGACAGTTCACGAATCTGCTGATATTCATACTGGTGGTCGCCGCGCTTCTCTCTTTTTTCATAGGGGAGGTAGTCGACGCCGTTACGATAATGGCGATAGTCGTATTGAACGGCCTTCTCGGCTTCGCGCAGGAGTGGCGGGCCGAGAACGAGCTTGAAGCACTAAGAAAGATGCTTTCCCCAAGATGCGTTGTATTGCGTGAGGGACGTCTAGTGGAGATAGACGCAAAAACTTTAGTGCCGGGTGACATCGTACAGGTGGAAACGGGCAATCACATTCCGGCGGAGTTGAGAATAGTCGAATCGCTCAATCTGAAGATGGACGAATCATCCCTCACGGGGGAATCGGAATCGGTTGAGAAGTTCACCCCGCCAGTGGCGAAGGATACTCCCCTCGCGGAGAGAAGTTGCATGGCGTGGATGGGGACGATCGTCACGAACGGTCGCGGACGTGGGGTAGTCGTTGAGACCGGGATGTCCACGGAAATTGGAAGAATCGCAAAACTTACGCAGACGGTCGATACTTCCGAGACGACGCTTCAAAAACAGCTTTCAGAGCTTGGCGCGAAGCTTGGGTATATTGCTCTTGCCGTTTCGATAGCAATCGGCTTGGCTGGAATACTTTTGAAAAAGGGTGTGCTGGAGATGGTCATGCAGGCTGTCTCCCTCGCCGTGGCGGCGATCCCCGAAGGCCTCCCTGCTGTAGTCACTATTACCCTCGCCCTCGGAATAAGGACGATGGTGAAACGGAACGCCCTTGTAAGGGGGCTACACGCGGCTGAGACGCTCGGCGCCGCTTCCATCATCTGCACCGATAAAACAGGGACGCTCACAAAAAACGAAATGACCGTTAAAAAGGTCTGGACGGCGTCGGGCGAGTTTGATGTTACCGGCATCGGATACGACCCGAAGGGGGAGTTTACGGCTGGCGGCAAGAGGGTAAGCCCGAAGGATCATCCCGACATGCTTGGGGTGATTGAAACTTCGGTGAAATGTAATCACGCAAAACTTGTTATGGAGGATGGTGAGTGGTTGATTATCGGCGAGCCGACAGAGGGGGCGCTGGTGGTAATGGGTCGCAAGGCCGAAATGACCTATGAACAAAACGGAAAGGCATTTGCGGAGTTTTCATTCAATTCACAGCGTAAACGGATGACTATTATCGAGAATACCGGTACGGCGAAGGTAGCCCATGTAAAAGGGGCGCCCGAGGTAGTGTTGAGCCAGTGCGTAAGGATACTCCGCAACGGCGTTGAAACTGAAATGACCGCGGCTGAAAGGGAAAAGGTACAGGAAGCTTTTACCTCCATGGCGAGGGAGGGGCTAAGGACCCTGGCGTTTGCGAGGCGGACGCTGGATGCCGGGCACCCGCTTAAGGAGAATGATGTGGAGAGATCGCTTACGCTTCTGGGGATAGTTGGAATTATCGATCCACCGCGCGAAGAGGTCGCAGGGGCGATCAAGCTGGCAGAATCGGCGAAGATCAGGACGATTGTGATAACGGGTGATTCCCCCGATACCGCGAGAAACATTGCCGAAAGGATAGGGCTTCGCGTAGAGACGGTCCTGACCGGGCCGATGCTGGAAGAGATACCGGATGATGAGCTGGAGCAAAAGCTGAAAGGGGAGGTTCTTTTCGCCAGAACCGCGCCCGAACACAAAATGAGGATAATTAAAATTCTTCAGCGCCACGGCGCGATCGTAGCGATGACCGGTGACGGCGTGAACGACGCCCCCGCGCTGAAGCAGGCAAACATCGGAATAGCGATGGGGATAAGAGGGACCGACGTGGCGAAATCGGCTTCCGATATTATTCTGCTCGACGACAATTACGCCTCCATAGTAAACGCGATTGAAGAGGGGAGGAGGCAGTACGACAATATTCAAAAGTTTGTCCGCTATCTCCTTTCATCCAACATGGCAGAGGTCTTGGCGATATTTGCCTGCCTGATGTTCGGCGGAGAGCTTCTCCTTTTTCCGGCGCAGATATTGTGGATGAATCTCGTGACAGACGGGATGTCCGCCATCGCGCTCGGATTCGAGCCGCTGGAAAAGGGGACTATGAGCCGCCCTCCGCGCGAGGTCAATGCGCCGATACTGTCGGGGAAAAGCCTCTGGAACGTCCTCTTTCTCGGCTCCGTTATGGCCGGGCTGACACTATTCTTTTTCTATTATTATCTTGACGGGAATCCAATAGGGAGGTTCGCGCACGCCAATTCGGTGGCGTTCACCGCCCTTGTGATCCTGCAGCTGGTAAATGTTTTCAACTTCCGTGCCCTTCATGCACCGCTTCCGGTGGTCGGTATTTTTTCAAATCCGTTACTCCTCCTGGCGGTGCTCTTTTCCATCGCCCTTCAGCTGATGGCCGTATACACGCCATTTTTGCAGAATGCGCTTCATACGGTCCCCCTTTCGCTTTACGACTGGGCCGGCATTTTGGCGCTCTCATCAATAATTTTCCTTGTCCCGGAATTTTATAAATGGTTCCACTGGAAAGGAGCAGTCACACGGTAGTTGCCTGTAAGGATGACTCTCCGCTGATTTGAAAATCGGAGAGTGAATATTTTTGCTTTTTGTTTCGCTTCGCTCCTTGTTGGGGTAGGGCAAAATGTGTAGAATCAGCGGATGTTGATTTTGCCTGCTATTGATCTGAAGGGGGGAAAATGCGTCCGCCTCATTCAGGGGGACATGGACCTTGAAACGGTCTACTCCGACGACCCGGTCGACCAGGCTAAAAAGTGGGAATCCGCCGGGGCGAGGATAATCCATATAGTCGATCTCGATGGCGCCGTTCACGGGATACCGAGGAACGGCGAGCTCATCAGGCAGATCTGCAAGGCTGTGAAGTGCAAGATCCAGCTTGGAGGCGGGATCAGGGATATGGAGACCGCCGATGCCTATTTTGACAGCGGCGTGGAGAGGATAGTACTCGGCTCGCTCCTCCTGAAAGACCCGAATATCGCCGCGCAGATGGCTGTCAAATACCCTAAAAGGATAATCGCAGGTATCGACGTGAAGGAGAAGCATGCCACGGCGGACGGATGGACAACCACCTCAAGCCTTACAGGTACTAGCATCGTGAAGGCGTTGAACGACTGGCCCCTTGGAGGTGTTGTGTATACCGATATCTCCCGCGACGGGATGATGCAGGGGGTGAACATGGAAGGTCTCAGCGAGATGGCAGAAGTGAGCAAACATGAGGTGATCGCCTCTGGTGGCATTACCACCATGGACGACCTCGAAGAGGTTTCAAAAGTGGAAAATGTAGGGGGCGCGATAATAGGTAAGGCGCTCTACAAAGGGACCATCGACCTGAAAAAAGCAATCAAAGAGTTTCAGAAGTAGTGCTTACCAAGCGGATAATTCCTTGCCTGGATGTCAAGGACGGGCGGGTCGTGAAAGGGATCAATTTCGTCAACCTCGTTGACGCGGGGGATCCCGTGGAGTCGGCGGAGGTGTACGACGAGCAGGGGGCGGATGAACTCACATTTCTCGATATAACCGCTTCTCACGAGAAGAGGGACACGATAATCGATGTGGTAAAAAGAACCGCCGAAAAGGTGTTTATGCCTTTGACTGTCGGCGGAGGGGTAAGGAGCGTGGAGGATATCCGCAGGCTCCTTGTGGCTGGCGCGGACAAGGTAGGTATAAATACCGCCGCAGTGAAGAATCCGGAGTTCGTACGGGAGGCGGCGAACCGCTTTGGGACGCAGTGCATTGTAGTGGCTGTCGATGCAAAAAGGACGAACGGCAGCTGGGAGGTTTTCACCCACGGCGGGAGGGAACATACCGGGCTGGACGCCATCGAGTGGTGTAAAAGAATGCGCGATTACGGAGCTGGGGAGATACTACTCACAAGCATGGACAGAGACGGAACCAGAAAGGGATTCGATATCGAGCTGACTAAAACGGTTGTGGATTCGATAGATATCCCGGTGATAGCCTCGGGTGGTGTAGGGAACAAGGAGCACTTCTACGATGGATTGGTCACAACAGGCGCGTCCGCAGCGCTCGCCGCGTCGATATTTCATTTCGGCGAGGAGACCGTAGGGAACGTGAAGAAATTTCTTCAGGAAAAAGGGGTACCTGTACGGATATGAAAAAGGTTGAGATCAAATTCGATTCAAAGGGGCTGTTACCCGCTATCGTGCAGGACGCGAAATCTGGAAAGGTTCTCATGATGGCCTGGATGAATGAGGAGAGCCTCGAACTCACGCGGAAAAACGGTTTCACATATTTCTATTCCCGCTCAAGGAACAAGATATGGAAGAAGGGGGAAGAGAGCGGAAATGTTCAGAATGTCATAGAGATTAAATACGATTGCGACGCCGATGTTATTCTTGTTTCGGTTGAGGCCGCCGGCCCCGCATGTCATACGGGGGAGGAGACATGCTTTTTCAGGAGCATTGAAAACGGCGACCAGGTGGAGAACTGCGCCGAGGTTTCGGATGATGCCGTTCTCAACCGCGTTTACCAGACGATCCAGCACAGGAAGAGGGAGATGCCGGAAGGCTCATATGTAGCCTCCCTGTTCAGAAAAGGGGACGCCTCATATCTGAAGAAGATAGGTGAGGAAGCTACGGAGTTCGTTATCGGCTGCAAGAACGGGAACCGGGATGAGATAATCTACGAAGCGGCGGACCTATGGTTCCACACTCTGGTCGCGATGGCGGCCCATGACGTTTCGCCGGACGAGATAATGGCGGAGCTTAAGAAGCGGTTCAAGTAGTCCCCTCTGTCGAAGAGATCTCGCGCTCCGCGTAAAGAAGATTCATCCCTTGCACCGGTTTTGTTGAACCGGCAAAATCATTTTGTGAAATATAAGAGAAGTTTGGGACGGGAATCTACCAACACTGGGAAAAGGGGATATTAGAAGCAGGGTTCCGTATTCAAATCCCTGTTGTCGTTGCATCTTGGCACATTGAAAGTTCCCGTGAACCTTTTCAGGTTTCCGCACTGCATCTGTGAGCGGTATGTGAAGTTGAATGTCCCTATCACGCGTCCCCCTACAGGGCCGTAGCCTGAAATAACGGTATATCCGTTATTTATACTGCTTACATCTCCCGGATTTGAGCATCCGTCAGTTGACGCGTTAAAAGCACCGTCCCAATCTCCGCCATCGGTGATTGTATCCACATTTACATAGCTGGAGTTCGAGGTTCCGCTGCCGACAGAGTATGTCCCCATCTCTTTCCCGGCAAAACTGATCTGAATGTTATAGGCGTGCGTCCCATCGTTGAGCTTCCTACCTCGCAACCATATCAGGGTGTTGACGCCGTCGTAGTCGGCTGTTCCGATATCTCCATCCGCGTTGCTGAAGTCAAATTGTGAACCGCCGTAATATGAAATCGAAAAAGAGCTGTCTGGCCCGGTATCGGTTGGTCCGTCGCCCCCTTCAAAAAATCCGCACCCTGAAACGGCAATGCTTAAAAGTAATACCAAAGAGGCCAATCGCATGTTTCCGTCACTCCAAAATTTCATTTAAAAAAGTATACCCGTTACAAGGTGACATCGGCAAAAAAAAAGATTTCCATTAGCCAATTTTATTTAAAAATACCTAAGGAGTTGAATAACCACGTTTAAATATTTCACTGTACTTCAATTACACGATTTATAACGGAGCATAGCCAACCATTCGCTCAAGAATTCTATTCGGCCAGTTTTTTCATTTGCGGAGTGAACTTTTTAAATAGCGCCCCCCGCTTTCTGGAGAAATATGAGATCAGCTTTTTGCCGGTAGGGAAAAATTCCTTCACGGAGTTCCCGAAATCAAGCCCATGGCAGTTGTTGCTGGAAAACTGGCTGCAAATGGATGGCCGTCTTTCGTACACGGAGCAAAGGCCATGCCTATCAAGCATATCGCACCGGTTATGAAAGACTACGCTCCATCCACCATCTTCGTCTAGATTGAGGTCGCAGTTCTCATGATAAACATACCAGAGCAGGTTCTTAACATCCTTTACCGAGGTCGGTTTATCTACGGTTATATTCAGATAGGTACAGCATTTGTCACACTTCGAGCAGTCGTGTGTTTCATCGAGAACGTCTGCAGTGTCGCGCGATTTCACTATCACTTTCTTGTTTTTTTGGAGTGAAGGGCCGTTGCCGTTCCTGGCCGCCTTCTGAGTCGCCGGATTGAGTTTTTTAAAGAGCGCTGGGCGATGCTCTCTCAGATAGAGAAGCAGGTCTATCTCCGTTGTGAATCTGAATTTGGCGACATCGTTAAGCGATCTCGGTTTCTCGCCGTGCATAAGGCAGTTCTCCGGCTGGTCCGAGCTTGCCAGACAGCGGGTGCCGGAGAGTTTAGAGCATTTTCCTTTTACGACTATGTACCATTCGCCATCGTGACCGATGATAACTTCGATGTTTCTGTGATAGATGTACCACAGGAACGATTCAATACCCCCTTTTGAGCGCGGGTAGTCCATATCAAGGCTTATGTAGTTGCACGGCATATTGCCGTCAGCAGGATCGAGTATCTTCTTTTCCTTTTTCATGTCAACTTGCTATAAATTAGGGTTAAAGTGATTTTCATACGGCTTATAAGGATAAAGTAATATGAGGCAAATGAAAAGGACGATTAACAGCGCAACCATTGAGATAATAGAAGGGGATATCACCCTTCTTGATTGCGATGCCATAGTTAATGCCGCAAACGACCGCCTTATCCTGGGGGGGGGAGTTGCCGGAGCGATAGCGCGACGCGGCGGGCCCTCCATTCAGCAGGAGTGTGACAGGATAGGCGGGACGTTTGTAGGGGGTGCGGTCATAACAGGCGGAGGGAAGCTGAAGGCGAGACACGTGATACACGCGGTCGGTCCACGCATGGGAGAAGGGGACGAGGACGAGAAACTCCGAAACGCGACGATCAATTCGCTGAAGGCCGCTGACGAGAACGGCCTAAAGTCGAT
>JAOUMJ010000010.1 GCA_029881495.1 Nitrospinota bacterium
AACTACTAAGCCAAAAAAGGGGTTTGCTTATTATGAAACCCCCACTTTCCAACAGAAATTTCCTTTCTTGCATCTCTTTAAGACCGTAATAGTTATTCCATACCAAAAGCGGAAGGAGTAAATTCGGAACATAATTAAAATAGGCCATCAGCATCCCAGATGGGATTGAAAGAAATATCATCAAAGGCAATTTCCAAAGACTATTCTTTGTAAACGCGTCTACAACTGGAGGAACAATTAAACTAAAAATAATGAAGAAAGCAACTGTTTCCAAACACAAATATATTGCGCTTGCAAGGTTGCATGAAAGTTTGCCAGATTGAACCGGATTAGAACATGATTGCATATTCAGTAAACTCCAAGCATAAAAAGCCATTAGGCAGATAGCAAATAGCCCCAGAAATATTTTGAATATTAGAAAACTACCTTTTTGATTAGGTAAAACACCTTCTTCTTTCATTTTTCTACGCCAGAATTGTTCACTTTCTATGTACTTACTCGCCACCTTAATAGTATCTAATCCTAGGCCAGAAATTAGGGCTACGCACGAATGGGCTACTTTGTCGCTCTTTTCTTTTTCTCCGTTCAAGTGAGCCCAAGCAGAATTGAACGACGAACGCTTCATGTAATTTTGAATTTGCGAAATCTCATACTCACTTAAAGAGAATCTTTCACCTTCTTCGGATCCCCAACTTGCAGGTAGCCCAATTTTTATTTCATTTTTAGTATTTTCGTATACTTCAGCTAACTTTTTGGGAGCATTATGCATAACGCTTTCCTGTATCGTAATAATTTCAGAGATTTCCCCTATGATTTCATCTTTGTCCATGCGCTTTCCCTATAATAATAGTTTTACTAGCGTCAAATTAGACGGCAAGATCTTCCGCATACTCCAAATCATATTCTAAGTTGGAAAATGTAGTATTATGTTATCGCTGATTTTTACTTTGCTGTTTTTTAAGCTCAGAACCTTCGACCATTTTCGATAAACTGAATTATTTTCCAGCTAGTCTCCATAATGGGAGGTTTTCCCGTAACAAAAGAGTTTATGCAAAAATCCAACAATTCCGGATGAATAAAAACAGAAAGGGCAGCATGTTCACCTTGCACCCATTGCCAAGCACCACTCTTTAATAACCATGGATAAAGTTCCAATAGAAAGTCTTTGCCAATGTCATGTTTTTTTAAGATTTTCTTTATTTCAGAATTTTCAAAGCACAAATCAAAATATTCCTCCAAAGCTTTCTCTTTTTTTCCTGAAAACAAGGAATGAAAGGTTTCTTTAGTTAGAGAGGGGTGGATAACTCTTTGCAGTTTATAAGCTTTATAAAGCCATACCCTTGCTCTACACCAATTAAGAATATTTCCCATACTGCTTTCTGCCCCAACGATTAAAGTCTCTGTAAATATAACTGGCTGTAAACGACATGATACAATACAAATTATGTTGGCAATTCTAACATTTTCCAGTTAGATTTCCATTTAAAAAAGGGGAGCATCCCCTTTTAAAAAAGGAATCTACGAGAGGCGGGAGACGGAGTCTTTGAGGCCGGCCTTATGTTTCAGCTCTTCGTTCTTCGCCATGTCCTTTTCGAGGACATCCTTCGGCGCGTTCTTCACAAAATTTTCATTTGAGAATTTTTTCTCGAAATGCCCAATATCGGTCTCGACCTTTGCTACCTCTTTTTTCAGGCGTTCCAGCTCCGCCCTTTGTTCACGCCGCTTTCGCCGGAACAACACGGTGAATCCGGCAATAATGCAAATGCTTCCCGATTGATTATTTTGGATATTCCGGGTGGATTTGATAAAATCCATTCATCAGAAAAAATAGCGAGAATTTATAAACCTGTTTAACCATACTTGGGTCTGCTGACGGCAAAGCGATGCTGATCTGGATAGTTTTCATACTGTTCGTACTGTTGATGCTTGCCCTTGATCTCGGAATTTTTCACCGCGAACCCAAGGCTCCGTCAATAACCGAGGCGCTCGGCTGGACCTTGGTTTGGGTGATGCTTGCGCTAGGTTTCAACATTTGCGTATATTTCATGTACGAACGTCATCTATTCGGCCTTGGCCTCGCCGGGGGGGATGAACTCACCGGAACGGAGGCGGCCCTTCAGTTTTTTACAGGATACGTCATTGAAAAATCACTGAGCCTCGATAACATTTTCATTATCGCCCTCATATTCTCCTATTTCAGCGTAGACCTTAAATATCAGCACCGTCTTCTTTTCTGGGGAATCATCGGAGCGCTCATAATGCGAGGGATAATGATCGCGCTCGGTTACGCGCTGTTCACGACTTTTTGGTGGACAAGTTCCCTGTTCGGCGCGATTCTTATCGCGACCGCCGTAAAGATGCTTATTGCCCATCACGACAACCTTGAGCCGGAAAAGAATCCCGTTGTGCGTTTCGTAAAAAGGTTCTACCCTGTGACCGGTTCTTCGGACGGCGCCTTCTTTGCCGAAATTGACGGCAAAAAGGGGGTGACGTCGCTTTTCCTGGCGCTTGTAATGATTGAAAGCACCGATTTACTTTTTGCCATCGATTCCATCCCGGCCATTTTCGCAATAACAAGCGACCCGTTTCTTGTGTACACCTCGAATGTCTTTGCGATACTTGGCCTCAGATCACTTTATTTCGCACTTGCCGCCATGCTGGAGAAGTTCCGATACATGAAGACAAGCCTCGTTTTCCTGCTGGCATTCGTTGGTGTGAAAATGATCATGATCCCTCACTACCATATGCCTACCCACATTTCCCTGTCGCTGATAGCGGGGATACTCTCTGTAGGAATACTGGCTTCGCTTGTCGGAAAAAAGGGGGGGGATACTGCCCAGCTTGTTTCACCGCTGGCAGAGGAAATGACTAACCTGGCTATAACGACCTACAAAGCAGCCCGCCGGCTGGCGGTCGGCATCATCGGTTCAACCGTAGTCCTTGTCGGGATTATAATGATTTTCCTCCCCGGCCCTGCCATTGTGGTCATTCCGGCTGGCCTGACCATACTTGCGGGGGAGTTCGTTTGGGCCAAAAGACTTCTACGAAAAACAAAACTTACCATGAACCGACAGCTCAATAATTTCAAAAACAATAAATGACAACAAAGAGGATTCCACCTTTTGGGGCGGGGTTTACGAGAGCCTGTTGACGGAGTCTTTGAGGCCGGCGAGTTTGTTTTTCAGCTCTTCGTTCTTCGCCATGTCCTTTTCGAGGACATCCTTGGGCGCGTTCTTCACAAAATTTTCGTTTGAGAATTTCTTTTCGAAATGCCCGATATCGGTCTCGACCTTTGCTACCTCTTTTTTCAGGCGTTCCAGCTCCGCTTCGATATCTATTATCCCCTCTAGAGGGATGTAAAGCTCCGCGTCTGGATATACGGCGGTGGCGGACTTCTCCGGCCTCTTTACATTTTCAGAAACTTCCAGGCTTGAAAGCCGCCCCATGGAACTTATCGTCCTTCCGCTGTGAAGGATCCTTTTCACGTTCGCGGTGTTTGCCCGTACCAGCCCATTCAATTCGGTCTTGGGGGGTATCTTCAGCTCCGCGCGGATCGAGCGTATCGAGTTCAGTATCTCCATGACCAGCCCCATCTCCTTTTCCGCTTCCTCGTCGATGAGCTTCCCGTCATACACCGGATACGGCTCTATCATTATCGATTCGCCATGCACAGGCAGTTTTTGATATATCTCTTCGGTAACGAAAGGCATTACCGGATGAAGGAGCCTTAAGAGATTATCGAGAACATATACAAGGACTGCCTGCGACGTCCCCCTCTGTTCCGCGTTATCGGATAAGAGCCTCGGCTTCTGAAACTCTATATACCAGTCGCAGAACTCGTTCCATGTAAACGCATAAAGGGTATTCGCAAGATCGTTATACCTGAACTTCGTAAGCGCGTCTTCCGCAGATGTTATCGTTCGTTGAAGCCTGGAGAGTATCCACTTGTCGCTGACGTCGAGCTTCAGTCCGGAAATATCGGCGCCACCCTTGAATCCATCGAGATTCATGAATACGAATCTCGACGCGTTCCAAAGTTTGTTTACGAAGTTGCGGTAACCTTCGATACGTTTTTCCGACATCCTCGCGTCGCGCCCCTGCGACTCTCCTGCACAGAGGGTAAAGCGGAGCGCGTCGGAGCCGTATTCGAACATGATATCGAGAGGGTCTATAACGTTCCCTTTCGATTTGCTCATCTTCTTCCCTTCCGCGTCCCGTATGAGGGCGTGGATGTAGACCTTTTTGAACGGCGGTTTGCCGGTGAACTTCAATCCCATCATTATCATACGGGCTACCCAGAAGAATATGATGTCGAACCCGGTTATCAATAGCGACGTGGGGTAGTATGCTTCCAGCGATTTCGTTTTTTCGGGCCAGCCGAGCGTGGAGAAGGGCCAGAGCGCGGAGGAGAACCAAGTATCGAGAACGTCGGTCTCCTGCCTAAGGTTGTTGTTTCCGCATTTCTGGCATTTGTCTATGTTGTTCCGGGATACATTTATCTCTCCGCAGTCGTCGCAGAACCAAGCCGGTATCCTGTGCCCCCACCATATTTGCCTGCTGATGCACCAATCGCGGATGTTCCCCATCCATTCGAAGTAGGTGTTCTCCCAAGATTTCGGCACGAACTCTATATCGCCGTTCCGTACCGCCTTTATAGCCTCTTCGGCGAGCGGTTTTGTCTTTACGAACCACTGGAGGCTTAGAGCCGGCTCTATTACCGTCTTGCACCGGTAGCAGTCGCCGACGGAGTGGGCGTGCGGTTTTACCTCTTTGAGAAAACCGCGGCTTTCGAGGTCCTCCACCACCTTCTTTCGGCACTCCTCGCGGCTCAGACCTTCGTAATCGGAGGGGACGTTTATCATCTTCGCCTCTTGGTCCATTACTTTCACTATTTCAAGGGAGTGTCGCGCCCCTATTTCAAAGTCGTTCGGATCGTGCGCGGGGGTCACCTTCAGCGCGCCGGTCCCGAAATCCATCGCGACGTATGAATCCCCTATGACCGGTATCTCCCTTTCCGTTAAGGGGAGCTTAACTTTTTTCCCTATATATTTTTTATATCGGTCGTCCTCCGGGTTGACCGCTACGGCGGTATCGCCGAGCATCGTCTCCGGCCTGGTGGTGGCAACCGTGAGCGCGCCGCTCCCGTCGGCCAGCGGATAATCTATCTCGTAGATATGCCCTTTCCTGTCGGCGTACTCCACTTCAAGGTCTGAGAGTGCGGTGTGGCACCTTGGGCACCAGTTGGTCATATATTCGGCGCGGTAGATGAGCCCTTCCTCGTAGAGTGAGACGAAAACCTCGCGCACTGCGTCGGAGAGCCCTTCGTCCATCGTAAAGCGGAGCCTCTCCCAGTCGCACGATGCGCCGAGCTCCTTCAGCTGTTCGATTATCTTTCCGCCGTACTTCTCTTTCCACTCCCATACCGTCTCGATGAACTTCTCGCGTCCGAGGTCGTGACGCGAAATCCCATCTTTCTTTAGCTCCTTTTCGACAACGTTCTGCGTGGCGATCCCTGCATGGTCGGTACCCGGCTGCCAGAGCGTGTTGAAACCTTTCATCCTCCTGTGGCGGATAACGATGTCCTGCAGTGTCGCGTCGAGCGCGTGCCCAAGATGAAGAGAGCCAGTTACATTCGGCGGTGGTATGACGAGAGAGAAACAATCCTTTTCGGAATTCTCATCCGCGCGGAAGTAGCCTTTTTCGAGCCAGTAGCTATACCAGCGTTTCCCCACTTCCTTGGGATCGTACCGTTTTTCCAGTTCTTCGTTGCTCAATTTGCCCGTTTCATAAATAAGTGTGTGCGGCAGTTATTGCCAGATTGTTTCGAGAGTGGGATTTTACCCCGCATCGGGTGAATAATCACATCTTTTTTCTCGCGGATACCGATTCTCATGCCTTTTGGGAAGGAGGGGAAGCGGCTGAAGAGTTGCCGCCATTATTGAGTGTTAATCGGTATGCCAGCATGCGGCTTCCACCGAAGCCGGAACGGGAAGGGGCGTTATGCTTCCCCTTTTTTTATCTGGTCGATCGCGCTCTTTATCATCTGTTCGGCTATCTTGGGTGTTATCTGTGTTGTTATTTTCCCGACCATTCCTATAAGCTCCGGCATTGCCAGCTGAAAACTCTGCCCTACCATTTTGGATATCTCTTCCTTTACGGAATCCTCAACCTGCCTTTCGATGATGGATCTTACGCTCTGGTCGACAGCCTCCTTGATGGCGTGCTTTAAAATATCGTTACCTTCGCCGGTGATGAGGTTCCTTATGGCGTTTTCAAGCGCCTGCGCGGGGATGGTCGGCAGCGCCGACTCCGATTCATCGCCGTATTCGGGCATCGGGAGCCTTGGGGCCCTTTCGCGCGCTTCATCCTTATGTTCCTCCTGCAGGTAGTCCCACAGGGCATCCAGATCTGTTTCGTGATCCTTATGGTCGTCTTCTTCATGGTAGGTGGAATCAATTTCCGACAGCTTTTTTTCCGCTTCCTTTATCAGGTCGCTCGCTTCCTGCATCAATTCCGGCTCTTTTGAGGCGGCATCCCATAACCTCTCTTCATCGGATTTCTCATCTTCTTGCGGTTCCTCTACAAGGTTGTCCACCGAAATGGTTTCTCCACCGCCAGGCCCGAAAAGATCGTCGTCCGCTCCGGAATCCGAATCCCCAAGAACTCCTCCTCCAAACTCAGCCAGAACGTCTTCAAATTCGTCATGATCTTCGCCGTCATGGCTTATGTCGTAATCCGTCATCGATTCATCTTCCGGTTCCCCGCCGAAAGGGGGGGTATCGTCGCCGTAGGCTATCTCTTCCGAAGCCGGAGGAGCTGAGGCAATATTTTCAGCCGTATCGGAGATATCAAGATCGAGATCAAGCCGTTTCCTAGGCTTTTCCTCTTCATGCCAATCTGTATACATGGAACTTGAGAGCGGATTTTTCCCAAGCGGATCATCATCCGCTACGCCTGAGGCGGCGAAAGCCGGGGCTTCGATGTCGTAATCGATATCAAGATCTGTCTTGTCATCAGGCAATGAGTCGAGGTCGCTCTCTTCGGTCGTATCGTCTATATCGAGGTCGAGTTTTGAGGCTCTGTCGCCGTAGGTATCGAGATCCATCTCAGCATTCTCATCCAGACCGAAATCCGTTTCACTCTCTGCAAGCGGTTCGTCGATATCAATATCCAGGTCGAGTTTTGAAGCTCTGTCGCCGTAGGTATCGAGATCCATCTCAGCATTCTCATCCAGACCGAAATCCGTTTCACTCTCTGCAAGCGGTTCGTCGATATCAATATCCAAGTCGAGTTTTGAAGCTCTGTCGCCGTAGGTATCGAGATCCAACTCCGCCTTCTCATCCAGGCCGAAATCCGGTTCACTCTCCTCAAGCGGTTCGCTGCTATCAAGGTCGAGGTCGAGTTTGGAGGCCCTTCCAACCGGCTTTTCATCAATGTCGAGGTCAGTGACATCTCCATTATCGAATGACATCTGCCCCGTTTCATCTTCAAGTGATGTAAGGCCGAAGTCATCCACAAGCTCATCCGTGCCCGATTCAATACCGGCGGATGCCATTTCATTAAATTCCTTTTCCGCATCAAAAACCGGAATATCGCCACCTGCCGAAGCTACTCCTCCGTCAAACTGCTTGTAGGAATCAAGATCGCTCATTTCTGAAAGCGGCTCCATATCAATCCTGTCGAAATCTATATCGCTCGCCGTATCCTCCTCTACATCGGGAAGCTCTTCGATCTCCTCCGGAGCAGCCCCTGCCGGTGCAAGATCTTTTCTCCTATTAGAGAAAGGGATAGTAAACTCGTCCCCCTGAATGCCTATCGGCGGAAATATCCCCTTCCTTTTCGGGGCTTCCTTCTTCTTGTCGCCATTATCATCACTTTCCATTTCATACCTGTTCAATTTCGAAGAGACTACCGGCGCGTCGAACGGGCTTGTATAGGCCTCTATTTCACCCAAATCATCCAGTTCGTTGTCCAGGTCTTCGTCAAAATCGTCGTCCAGGTCATCGTCCAGATCGTTGTCCTCTTCCTCTATCTCCAGTTCCTCCTCATCGTCAATGCCAGACGAGACCGACGCGCCAACCACCCTTTTGGAGGTATCAAGCGTGATTATCTTCACAGGTTCATCGAATGACGAAACGCCGCTGAAATAATCAGCCTTGGCGGATGCCATAACCTCTTCAGCTTCCGTATGAGCCGCCGCTTTTGCCTTTATGTAGCTATGGAGCGTAGAGATAAATTCTTCGGACTTGAAAGGTTTTGTGATGTGGCCGTCGGCTCCTGCCTCCTCCCCTTTTTTGTCGTCATATTTTTCCAGTTCCCCGGAAATAAGTACGAAGGGGATTTTATTCGTTTCAGGATTGCCCTTTACCTGGCGGCAAAATTCAAATCCATCCATTTCCGGCATTGAGACATCGGAAATGATAATATCCGGGATATCGTTTTTAATAGCCTCAAGCGCTTCGCTACCGTTACCTGCAATTACAACATCGACATCCTCATTCTCAAGGGTGAGCTGTATCACCTTTTGCATGGTAACCGAATCATCGGCGAAGAGCAGTTTCATAGCCAAATTAATATTCCCGGAAAATTAATAATTCAAACATCCCACTACCATTATAGCTTAATACAATATCGTCTGCCTTTGCCCGAACATTAAGATAATGGGTTAAAAAAGCCAAAAAAAACAACATCTTTACAGGGCTTTTAAGATGAGAGACGGGATATCGGAAAGGTGGGCCACCTTGTCCACTCCACCCAGCTTTATCGCCTCTTTCGGCATCCCGAATACGACGCATGACTGCTCGTCCTGGGCAATATTGTATGCCCCCGCCTTTTTCATCTCGAGCATGCCGGATGAACCGTCGCCCCCCATTCCGGTAAGCATTACGCCTACCGCATTTGAGCCGGCATATTTGGCGGCGGAGGTGAATAGCACTTCAACGGAAGGCCTGTGCCTCATCACGAGCGGCCCCTGCTTTACTTCCACGCTGTATCTCGCGCCGCTCCTTCTGAAGAGCATGTGACTGTGACCAGGGGCAATAAGCACCCTCCCCGGAATTACAGAATCGCCATCCTTTGCTTCCACAATTTCCATCTCGCACAGGTCGTTGAGCCTTTTCGCGAAGGCGTTCGTAAATCCTTCCGGCATATGCTGTACTATGCAGATGCCCGGCGTGGAGACCGGGAGCCGCATAAGCACGTCCTTGATCGCCTCTGTACCCCCTGTGGAAGCGCCTATGAATATTACCTTGTCGGTGGTTTTTATCATGGACGAAGCGAGCACTTTCGGTTTGCCCGGCGGCTTTGCGTGCTGATGCACGGACATGTTTACCTTTGAGGCGGCCTTCACCTTATCTATGATCTCTGTTGTCATTTCGTCGAGACCACGCTTTACGTCGATTTCCGGCTTTGCGACAATTTCCACCGCGCCAGCCTCCATGGCCGCCATCGTAGTTTCGGCGCCATGCTGAGTTAATGAACTTACCATGACGACAGGCATGGGCTTTGACGCCATAAGTTTCCTGAGGAATGTGACGCCGTCCATTTTCGGCATCTCCACATCCAGGGTCAGGACATCCGGTTTTAGCTGTACTATTTTATCTCTGGCAATATATGGATCGGGAGCAGTGCCGACAACTTCTATTTGAGGATCCTTTGAGAGGGCTTCCGAGAGGACATTACGTACTACCGCCGAATCGTCGATAATAAGAACTCTTATTTTTGCCATGTGTCCCCCTAGAAATATTCTTCTTTTGAATCACAAAATGTTTTTATGTCCAGAAGCAAAATGGTCTTATCTTCCGTCTTTCCGACTCCTTGAATAAAATCGGTATTGATCCCGCCCAGCGCCTGCTCTGCGGAGACGATCATATCATCCTTGAATCTGACGATATCATCGACAAAGTCGACAAGTATTCCGGTGCGAAGACCGTCATTCTCAATAATGATAATATTTTCCCATTCGGAAGATTTACCCGATACATGCACCGATGCCGTACCATTGCCGCCAGCTGCATTTCCTGAGGCAAACTTCAGCTTTTTCCGCGCATTTATCACGGGGATGACCATTCCCCTCAAATTCATTATCCCCGACACAAATCCCTTTGCATGGGGAACCCTTGTCAAATTCTTGTTCAGGATAATCTCCATTACCTTGTTGATATCTACGCCATATCTTTCCTTCCCTAGTTGAAAGGTAAGAAACGCCTCCATCTTCTTCTCTTGAGGGGTGGAAGCATCTTTTTCAACAGTCCCCTCCGCCTCTAGGCTGACTCCCTTATCCGCAGGCCCGGTTTTCTTTTCTGATGCTGGAGATTCCTTCCCAGTCTGCTTACCGTCAGCCATTTTTGCGTTCTCCTGCTGACCACTCCCCCTTATTTCCATGCCGCTCTCATGGGCGGCTTTTTCCATAAGGGAGTGCATGTTATCCAGAAATTCGAACAGCCTGTCCAGATCCTTCTGGCTGACCGGGGTTTTTTCCTTCCTGAGCTTATCGAGCATGGTTTCCATCACTGTCGAAATAGTATGTATTTCTTTTAACCCAACAAGACCGGCATTCCCCTTTATGCTGTGCACAATACGGAAGAGCTCGCCTACATACCCGGCATTCGCATTGTCTTTCTCCAATGCCAGAAGAGCTGTTTCCAACTCATCCATATGGGTTTCCGTCTCTTCAAAAAACGCCAACAACGCCGGTGATAAAGTCATTTATTGCTCTCCAACCAGTCCGCCAACGCTTAAGACCAATCCAATGGATCCATCGCCCAGGATCGCTCCCCCCATGAGAGCCTTTACATGATGGAACACTTTGCCCAGGTCCTTGAGAACCACATTCTGCTGTTCAACGATCGCATCGGCCAGCACGCAACAGCTCTTTCCATTCTTCTGAATGATGAGACACACACCATCGCTAGGCTCTGATACCTTGGTTGGGATATTGAAAAGCGAATGCAATCTTACCAAGGGATAGATCTCCCCCCTGATATTAACCATTTCCGACTTTTCCTTGAGGGTGAATATCTCCCCTTTTCTAGGGCGTATCGACTCCCGCACATCTTCCACCGGAAAGATGAATTTGCTTTTCCCGACAGAGGTAACCAATCCGTTGATGGTGATGAGGGTAGTTGAAACCGGAACGGAAATTATGAATTCCGATCCTTTGCCGAAGGTCGATTCGATCTCGATTTTCCCCTTTGTGTCGATAATGGCGCCCTTCACAACATCCATACCGACGCCACGGCCTGAAATATCCGTAACTTTTTCCGCTGTCGAAAACCCCGGATTGAATATGAAGTCATAAACTTCCTTGTCCTGTAACTGGCTCCCTGCCTGCTGTGTGATCAGCCCTTTGCTTATGGCCTTTTCCAATATCTTATCTCTTGAAATCCCTGCGCCGTCATCCTTCAGCTTGATGAACAGGTTTTCTCCCTGTATTTCTGCCGAGATCACCACTTTTCCCCGTTCCTTTTTCCCGGCGGCTTTTCTCTTCTCGGGAGTTTCAACTCCATGGTCGACCGCGTTCCGAACCATATGGATTATCGGGCTTTCAAGCTTTTCCACGAGGCTCTTGTCGAGCATCACTTCCTCGCCGATCATCTCCACTTCTACATCCTTGCCGATAGCGGTGGCGACGTCCCTGATAATCCTGGGAATTTTCTGAAAGATGCTTTTGATAGCCACTTTTCGCACCTCGGAAAGCCCGTGTTGCAGTCTTAGCGTCAGCTCGGAATAGTTGAGGTTTGCGATTTTAAATTCCTTTGAAACGTGCTCTCCACCTTCGATAGTGCTCAGCTTTTTCTCCAGGTAGTTGAACACCTCGGATATGATTATCAACTCGCCTACATGATCCATGAACTCATCGACTTTTTCTTCCGATATGCGCATCGTTTTCTGGGAAGCGATGTTTTTCTTGAACTTCTGTTCCTCTTCCTTTTCTGATTCCTGTATTTTCAAGGCCTCCTTGATGTCTTCCTTTTTAACAACGCCCTTGGCTATGAGGTATTCGCCTGTCTTTTCATCCGGTTTCTTTCCTATCAGCGCCTTGCCAAGCGCGGTCCTGTCGACCTTCCCCATTTTTATAAGTATTTCACCTAGCTTTCCCACCTCCGGCACGACAGCGGCCTCCTCTCTCGGTTCTTCGCGCCTGTCGACTATCACCTTGCCAGATTCAATCGCAATGGCGGCGCCGCCAACAAGGTTTTGCGCCTTGCGAAGACTGTCTGAGAGTCTGTCGAGGATGGCAGCATCAACCTGTGAGGAACTTCGAATTTCATCCAGAACGAGAAAAGCTTCATTCAGGTGATCACTTACCGCCTTGAAATTATCCTTCTCTTTGCCGCTATCGACCGATATTCTCGCTTCGAGATTTTCAATGAATTCCTTCTCGTCCGGTAAAAGCTCATAATGTGTATCCCCTTCAGCGACTCTGTCGAACATCGCCTTCAGGTAATCTGTCCCCTTTAGCAGGTTATCGATGACAACCGGTCTCGCTTCCATCTTCCCTTTCCGTATGTCGTCCAGCAGATTCTCCAGCTTATGGGAGAACGACTGGATATGGAGAAGACCGAAAAAGGCGGAACTCCCTTTTATGCTGTGGACGGGGCGAAATATGGAATCGACTATTTTGACTTCGCCAGGATTTTTTTCCAGTTGTACGAACTTTTCATCAAGACCGTCAAGCGATTCAAAGACCTCTGCCAGATACTCTTTAAATATATCCGCGTCGTTTTCACTCATATTGGCCTTTTCCCAGTACCTTTTAAAACCATACTTTCCCAAATGCCCGGAATGCCGATGCCGCCGGACAACAGAAGATCAACCTGTCGCCTAATTTTATCGAAAAATGTAACATTCATTCCTGAAAAATATCTTCCCTCATTCAACTGCACAATGTAACAGATAAATACTACTATATCGGCAAAAACCCCGATATGCTTAACAGACCACCTATTTCTGATAAATAGTAGGTTGGATATATTTAAAATCGTTTTTCAGGCCGGTGAGGCTTTCAGAATGCCCGATGAACAGGTATCCCCCCGGCTTCAGGTGACGATGGAACTTCGCGACAAGCACCTCTTGAGTCGGCCTGTCAAAATATATCATGACGTTTCGGCAAAAGATGAAATCAAACTGGTATTTAAAGGGGAACAGATGATTCATCAGGTTAAACCTTTTAAAGGTTAAATACTTTCTGACGTCGGGCCGTACCCTCACCATCTCCCTGTTTTTAACAGGTTCGCCCTTTTGGAAATATGCCTTGAAATAATCAGGCGGGACACCATCCGTTTTTTCCTTCGGATAGATGCCGAGATAGGCTTTTTTAAGAACTTCGGTAGAGATGTCTGTCGCCAGGTATTTAATGTCCCAAGGGGGCATATTAGTATGCAAATGTGCCAGCAGGGTAAACATGATCGAATACGGTTCTTCGCCTGTTGAACAGCCTGCGCTCCAGACCCTGAAAACCGTATCGCGTGCCTTACCCTTTCTCTCTATCCACTCCGGTAAAACCGAATTCAGGAAGTTGAAGTGATTCATCTCCCGGAAGAATGATGTCAGGTTTGTAGAAATGTCATCCAGAAGCGGGATGAGCGCTTCACCGCTCTTATCACTGCTTACGAAATTATAATAGTCCCGGTACGATTTATAACCTTCTCTTGTAAGCCTCGCCCTAAGCCTTGTTCTTAAAAGCTCTTTCTTTGACTGGTTGAGCGATATCCCGCTCTGTTCGTATATCAGTTTGCGAAAAAGCTCGAAATCCTTGTCTGTAAGATCCTTCAGCTCAGGACGCAACTCTATTTTTTCAGAAGAAAATAATCCCATATGCCTTCACAATTGAAATAGTCCTGTTTATCATAATGTTTAAATTCATCTGACCCGACAAGGCAAATACCTTTTTCCCTACTCAATCTTTCTCCAATAGACCTTGGCAGATACAAGCCTTAGTTTGTGCGCATACTTCCTGTTCTCACCGATTCCGCGATTAACTGCGATGCGCAGCTGCAAGGCCGCGAAGAAACTGTGGAAAATACCTACTTTTCTTCCACTTTTGCCACCATTTCAAGCTCTGAGACTGACAGCACTTTTTCAATATCAAGGAGTATCTTCACCTTTTCCTTTACCTTGCCCATCCCAAGTATGAAATTCGTATCTACGGAGCTTCCGAATGAAGGCGGGGGGTCTATATTTTCTTTGGCAATATCTAAAACCTCGGCAACTGTATCGACTACTATGCCCAAAAGGAGATTGTTTACATTTACTACGATAATGCATGTCTCTCTGGTATATTCAACAGCCGGCATTCCGAATTTCAGACGCAGATCAATAACCGGAATAACCTTGCCTCGAAGGTTTATTACCCCTTTGATAAAATCCGGAACTTGCGGTACTTCGGTTATTTCCATAACGCTAATAATTTCACGGACTTTCAATATTTCCAGCCCATACTCCTCGTCCCCAAGAACGAAGGTTAAATATTTCCCTTCATTTGCCGACAAGTCGGCTTTTGCTTTTCTCACTTCCTCGGATCGAACATCGGCTTCGCTGACAGTGTCTTTCATCTTATTTAACCTCCACTGGTTGGTTTCTTTTTACTTATTATCTTCCGCACTCCATTTTATCCTTTATGAGGACACTAAATCAAAGACTCCTCCAACATCAATAATTAACCCAACAAGTCCGTCCCCCAGGATCGAACTTCCTGAAAAACTTTTTATCCCCTGAAGCCGTCTGTCCAGATTTTTTATCACAACCTGTTGCTGGCCCAGAAGGTCGTCCACCAAAAAACCTTTCCGTTTGGATTCGGTTGCAACTACTATCACAAGGGACTCTGTAACGTCTTTATTTCCGTTAGAACAGCCGAAAAGCCTGTTAAGACGAACAAGGGGAATAAGCTCGCCGCGCACGTTTACCATCTCCCCTTTTTCAACCACTGTGGTGAGTTGCGACTTTGTTGGCCGAATAGACTCCGCGATTGAGATGGTGGGGATTATGTACCTTTCATCCCCTACACGGACAAGCATACCGTCGACAATGGCCATTGTCAGCGGGAGTTTAATGAAAAATGTGCTGCCAACTCCAGATTTGGTTGTCACATCAACCTTCCCCCCAAGTTTTTCAACGTTCCTTTTGACAACATCCATCCCGACGCCCCGTCCTGATATCTCAGTTGCAACTTTTTGCGTAGAAAGACCGGCTTCAAATATGAGTGAAGTTATCTCTGCTTCGGAATACTCTCGGCCCGATTCGATAAGGCCGCGCTCCAATGCCTTTTCCTTTATTCTCTCGAGATTCAAACCCCTGCCGTTATCCTGAACCTCGATAACGACATTCCCCCCTTTATGGTAGGCTTTCAGCAAAATCGTGCCGTTCGGCGACTTGCCGACCGCAACCCTCTCCTCAATGGAATCTATACCATGATCGACGGCGTTCCTGAGAAGATGAACGAGGGGGTCATTCAATTCGTCCACTATCGTCCTGTCTATTTCGGTATCTTCGCCCTCTATCAGGAAATCGACCTGTTTTCCGGTTTTCCTGGCAAGATCCCTCACAAGCCGGTTCATTTTGCTGAAAGTCTGTTTCAGCGGAACCATCCTCAGACCCATGATCTGGTCCTGGATGCCATTGGTAATTTTTGCCATCTCGTTAATGTCTTTTAATAGCTTATTGTTCTGCTCGTTTTTCAAGACCTGGTTTTCACTGATTATCGCCTGCGCAATTACCAGCTCCCCCACCAGCTCCAGCACCAGGTTCAGCTTGCTGGTGTCAACCTTCACGGAATGCGCTACTACGCCCTTCTTTTTTATCAGCTGTTCCTGGACGGCTTTATCAACCGCCTGCTTGCTCGTGGCCCCCATTTCAACAAGAACTTCGCCAATCGGTTTTTCCTTTCGCTCCAGGGCCTCCTTCAGCTGTCTTGGAGTAACCGCGTTTTCCTGAATGAGGATTTCACCCAGCCGGGGATTTGTATCGTCGTCGTCATCCGCCTCCTTTGAAGCAAGGAAGAGTTTTTTATCGATGAGATCGACAAGAGGCTCCACGTTTATGCTTTCGCAAAATCCCTTGAAGTTCGGAAGCTTCTTTTTTCCCACTTCAACAGTTTCGCTTATCGCGGTAAGGCCTTTTTCAAGCATGTCCCTCGCCGCCAAAAGGATATCTATCACTTCACTGTCTACTGTGAGTATCGATTTTCTGGCCTGGTCCAGCATATTTTCAGTTTCGTGGCAGAAATAGTTTATTTCGTTCATCCCGAGAAACCCTGCGGCACCCTTGAGGCTGTGAAAGGCGCGAAAGAGGGAGTTTAGTATATCCATGTTACCCGTATTTTCTTCAAGCGCTATCAGGTCGGACTCGATTTTATTCAGAAGATCCGTCCCCTCATCCAGAAATCCTTCATAGATGACAACATCATTCTCGTCCAACAGCGTAATTTCCGTACGCGTAACTTTTTTCCCCTTCACCTTGTCCGCGTCTTGAGACGCTTCTTTTAGCATTGACGCGGTTAAATCCTCAATATTCATATCCAGGGAAACAGTTGCGGGCTCTACTTCCGGCTTTGATTTCGCAAAAGGTATCTCAATGCTGAACAGCTCCTTAAAACTGCCGATTAGCACCTCGACACGGGGAAGGATGTCTGAAATTATCGAGGTACCCTGCAGTACGTTCTTGGTTATTTCAACCCCTTCGTTGGTCAGTTTGATTACCTCCGGCCCCTTGCCAGCTTCGCCGTAACCCAGGATGTATTTTTCAAATACCTTGGATAGCCCTTTGAAAATTGCACAGAATTCCGGATTGTCGGACTTTGAAAAGATATCCCTCAGCTCGTCTATTTTCTGGCTTGCTTCGGCTATCTGCATCAAGTCGCCGAGCTTATCGTCCATCATCATGCAATGGACCGCGAGTTTATCCAGCTTCTCTAATATTTCTTCAGACATACCTGGCTTCGGTTCTCTCCATCTCTACGCTAGAGTTGTTCAAGGATATTACAATTTTTCCTTAGGCACCAAAATGGACAATGACTTCTTTTGAATATCCATTTTAACTGTAAAAAAAGGGCTAATCAAGCAAGTCTCCAAATACAGCTGGCGCTTCCGTCACGAGCCGTTCCAGAATTTTCCTGGAAATTTCCCTTATTTCCCACTGCGCGTTCTTCTCGGTCCTTATTGAAAGGATCAGCCTCCATTCCCTGAAATTGGCAGTTATAACGATCTCTGAACTTACCGCGTTCGGCAGGACAAAGCGGGCGTCCTCCTTGCGTATATCCATCCCTTTCAGCTTGCTGTATGCGATTCGGCTCTGCTCCATCGCCTCCCTGAATACCTTAAGCGCCTCGGGATTCGACGCGATCGAAGGGGGGGTAACTACCTTGAAATCCTCTTCGCTCACGTATCGCTGGGACTGCTGGGAAAAGGAAGCAAGCCTGTGCCTCACCAGCTGGTGCGTAAAGGCTCTGGAACCCCCTTTTATCCTGAAAGTTGCCGAGGCGTGCTCCAGAACCGAGTGATGTCCGCTCTTTACCAGCATCTGGATAAACCGCTTTGCGGAATCGTCGGTCATCTTCTCGAACGAGAGGTAACATGTTCTCCCCGCCTCCTCAATCAACCTCTCCGCATTCGGTGTTATTGAAAGAAGTTCTACCTCTGCCGCGCCTGATTCTTCCTGATTTTTCATATTCCACAAAGTCCCTTTTTATGAATGATATTTAGATTCACTTCCCTGAAATTCTACCAATACTTCATCTCCGAGGCTTGTGAAAAGTTTCCAAAATACCGGGATTACGCTCTATCGGCAGATATCAGGAAATAATGAATCCCCCAAATATGATATAAACATCCGGATGAAGGGAATGATACTCGCCGCGGGGCGGGGAAACAGGCTGAGACCGGAAACGGACACGCTACCCAAACCGCTCTTCAAGATAGGCAATACCAACATGATAAGGAACGCCCTGGGATACCTCCTGGCGAGCGGCATCACCGATATCGCCGTGAACCTTCATCATCTCGGCAAACTGATCGAGAAAGAGCTTTCATGGAACGTCCGCGACAGGATAAACCTTCATCTTGTGCACGAAGAGATAATGATGGGAACGGCTGGCGGAATAAAAGGGGCCGAAGATTTCCTTTCGGGCTCTACCTTCGCTGTCATCAACAGCGATATCCTCACCGACATCAACCTTGAGGAAGCGATTGCGATACACCGCTCCAACAACGCCTTGGCTACCCTGGTCGTGCGCGACAATCCGCAACCATCCAGCATCAGCACCCTCAGCGCACATACCGACGGGAGGCTTGCGCGGTTCATCGACACGAAAGCCCCATGCTACAACCTGGAAAATCTTGACCCCGTGCTCAAAATGTTCACGGGGGTTGCCGTCTATTCTCCTGAAATTTTTAAGCATATCCCCGGCGGGAGGCCGTGCGACATCAGCACGGAAGTTTTTCCGAAATTAATTGAGGCAGACCTCCCCGTTTACACTTATAATCACAAAGGTTACTGGGCGGATATAGGAACCCACCAGAGTTTCACCGCCGCCAGGATGGATGTTGCCTTGGGCAAATTTAAAACTTTTCCAATACAGGATACGCATAAGGAATGAAGGCACTTTACTACGAAAAAAAACTTGCGTTTCGCGATGATCTCCCAAAACCGACGCCGAAGAACGGCGACGCGCTGGTCAAGGTCGTAAAAAGCGGAATATGCCGGACAGATATTGAGATCGCCAAAGGGTACATGGACTTTACCGGCATACCGGGGCATGAATTCGTCGGTATCGTGGAAGATGCATCCGACAAGTCACTCATCGGTGACAGGGTCGTAGGGGAGATAAACTGCGGCTGTGGAGAGTGCTACGATTGCAAATCAGGCAACCACCACCACTGCAACAGCAGAACCGTTCTCGGCATCAAGAACCACAACGGCTCGTTCGCGGAATACCTCACGATCCCTGAAAAGAACCTGCATCACATTCCAGAAGCGCTGAGCGACGACGAAGCGATGTTCGTGGAGCCTCTCGCCGCCGCTTTTCGCGTGGCCGAGCAGGTGGTCGTGATGAATACCGATTCGCTGGTACTGGGTGATGGCAAGCTCGGCATACTGATAGCCCAGATAATCGCATTCCTCAAGGGGGACGTGACGCTTTGCGGAAAATACCCTGAAAAGATGAAACTGGTTGATGGAAAGAATATCGCGACCTTAACTCTCGACGAACTGAAGGAAAAGAGGCTTTACTCCATTGTAGTAGATGCTACCGGCAATCCGGACGGGATCAAGACAGCCCTCGCCCACACCAAGCCGAGGGGAACATTGATACTCAAAACCACAATCGCCGCGAATGAACCACCGCAGATCGGCCCGGCGGAACTGAACCATATCGTCATAAACGAAATAACGGTGAAGGGCTCAAGGTGCGGCCCGTTCGTCCACGCCATCACGCTTCTGGAACAGCAGTTGATAGCCGTCACGCCGCTCATCGAGAAAACCTTCCCGCTTGAAAAAGGGCTTGAAGCGTTCGAAGCGGCAAAAAGGCCGGGCGCGCTGAAGATTTTGATAGGTAATTGAAGAGATGTTTCCGGTATTGCTTAAAATCGGCCCGGTAACCCTTTACTCGTACGGGCTGATGATCGCGACCGCGTTCCTTGTCGGCGCACTGCTCATTTCAAAACGCGCAGAGATCGAAGGTGAAGATCCGCAAAAAGCGCTAGACCTCGCCTTCTACTGCATCGTCGCCGCGCTTATCGGCTCGCGCCTCCTCTATGTAATTGTTGAATGGGAATCGTACATCTCAAGGCCGCTGAACGTCTTCAAGGTTTGGGAAGGTGGTCTCGTATTCTACGGCGGATTCATCGGCGCCGCCCTTACCGGATTCTGGTTTGTGCGGAAGGAGAAACTTCATCCGTGGAAAATGGCCGACCTCGCCGCGCCATCCATCGCTCTTGGCCACTCCATCGGGAGGCTCGGTTGCCTCTTTGCCGGGTGCTGTTACGGCGGCCCGACCGATTCATGGATAGGTATCACCTTTACCGACCCTATGGCTATCGCGCCGAAAGGTATCGCGCTCTACCCTACCCAGCTTTTCGAGTCGTTTGTAGAGTTCAGCATATTCCTGGTATTGATAGCGGTACGCCCGCACAAGAAATTCCACGGACAGCTCTTCCTTATGTGGATGTTCCTCTACGCGCTCGGCAGGTTTATCGTCGAATTCTTCAGGGGGGATGACAGGGGAGCGTTCATGTTCGGCTTCAGCCCTTCGCAAAGCATCGCCATTGCGGTATTTCTTCTGGCAGGCATTCTCCTCACTAAACTCCTATCATCAAACAGGAACTCCAAGAAACTCTAGCCCCCTTTCCCAATAGGTGAAAAGGGAGATAATGCTCCAGAAACCATTCTTTACAATTTATTACCAAATAGATCGGTGAGATAGCCCTTTAACAGATAAAATATATCAAGATGAAAAAAGAGACGGCACCGGAAACCAGCGGATTGACAATCCGTTATGCGCGCGCATACGACTTGATGTTGACCGCCATGACCTTCGGTCTGGAAAAAAGTTTCAGGAAGACGTTCCTCGATCTCGTCTCACTTAAAACGGGGGAATCGGTTCTCGATGTCGGCTGCGGTACAGGTACACTTGCCATCGCCGCGAAGAACCTTGTCGACGAAACCGGCTCTGTATCCGGAATAGACGCGGCGCCTGAGATGGTCGAACGCGCGAGGAAAAAAGCTGAAAGGGATGGAGCGAAGATAGATTTCCAGACTGCCGTTGCGGAAAAGCTTCCATACCCAGATGGGCATTTTGATGTAGTTCTCAATACGCTGATCATGCATCACCTTCCGGCAGATATACGCGGAAGTGCATTGGAGGAGATGCGGAGAGTGCTGAAACCTTCCGGCAGGATGCTGTCAGTCGATTTTCAGCTGCCGAGGTTTTTCCAAAAGGAGAACGCACACGGCGGATGGATACGAAACGCCATTGAGAAAGCTGGATTCAATGTTACTGAAAGCGGACGCACCAGGTTCATGATCCTCGCCTACGTCCTATCCACCCCCGGCAAGTGATCGGTTGAAATTTTTTAAATAATAGACCGATTCAGTGAGAACTGCCTGATCCTCACATTTTGAATCGCCACTTCTCCTTACCTGTGACCGCATTTATCGCAAACAGGAAATCTTTAGCGGTTGCAAAATAGGCGGTATCATCTACTACCACTGCGCGTGATTCTATCTCACCATATGCTCTAGTTTCCATAACATCAAATTTCCATTTATGACGCCCGGTGTATGCGTCCAACGCAAAAAGATCGTAATATGTAAAGTAGGCCATATCGCCGTAGGCTGATACCGCGTATGCCCCTCCGGTGCACTCTCCCTTGTTTATGTTCCACTTTTCCTTGCCGGTATTTGTATCTATTGCATAGTCATGCCCCCACGAATCGTCAGTCCATCTTTCTGCTCCGTAATATGCGATACCGTTGTGGATCACTGGTGAGGAGGTTAAACCTTGCATAGCCTCATATCTATCTTTTTCAACGCCTGTATAAGCATCAAAAATAAACAAGAAGTTATCCCATAGATAAACGAGGCCATTCGTTACCGTGAATTTAGAGGGCACCTCCGTTTCACCTGCATATCGCCACTTCTCGTTGCCCGTGATGGCGTCGAGCGCGTAGAGGCTATTATTTTCACCGCCGTTCACATATATGATCCCGTTGGCGTAGCTCATCGTTGAAATATTCTTTGCAAAATTACCCCACTCCACGGAATATTCCCACCGCAGACTTTCAGTCACCAAATCGAAAGCGTACACGCTTTTGGAATCGTGATAATAGAACATTCCGTTGGCAACGGCAGGGTGGGCTTGTATGCTCCCAAATCCAGTATCAAATTCCCGGACCACAACGCCGGTATCTATGTTAAGGCCACGGATCATCCCTTCGGCTTCCACAAACCATAAGAGACCGTTGTATATGGCGACGCCGGTAATTCTTGGTTGATAATAACTATCTTTCGCAAAGGTTAAGGCGAACTTCCACTTCTCAACCCCGGTATCGGCATCGACCGCGTATATGAAACCGCTATTGCTTGCCAGAAAAAGAGTGCCTCCAAAAACGAGTGATATCTCCCTTTCAATTGGCCTGTATCCAGAATAGGCGCAGTCCTTACCGTATTGGCAACCTGAAAGGAGGAACATGGCAAAACAGGCAATAACGAACAGCGGTTTTCTCAATGTAAACCATCCTTTGTCTGCTTAAGGACTTTTATCAGGCAAAGATGCGGGGAGTAGTTATGCGACGCTCAACGGTCTTAATTATAGCACTCCGGCGCAATCATATCAAAAAGGAAATTCTCAGATCATCTATACATTCATTGACAACTTTAAATTGCTGGAATCCTATAGTTTTCCCACTAGCAAATTTCGCCTATTATTACACCTCCGCCCCAGGCAAGTGATCGGTTGAAACTTTTTAAGCTATAGACCGATTCAGTGAAAACTTCCTGATCCTCACATTTTGAATCGCCACTTCTCTTCACCCGTGACGGCATCTACGGCGTAGAGGTAACCACCTTTTTCAGCATACCGTGCCCGAAAATATATCGTGCCTTCGGAGATGACAAGGGGAGAACTTGCAACATTTTCCGGTTTAAACTCCCATTTTTTTCGGCCTGTCTCTGCGTCATGCGCGTATATGTCCCAAATTGAGTAATAGGCGGTATTGCCGGATGCGGCGGCAGTTACTGGAGCATGCGTGCATTCTCCCCTATTGATCTTCCATTTCTCGCTCCCATCAGTTACGTTGACCGCGTAAAAATACCCGGTGGGTGATTGATTATGGCTTGCGCCGAAGAATGCAGCCCCGCCTGAAACTGCCGGAGGAGTAGTTATGTATGATTGCGCCTGAAACCTCCACTTTTCCAAACCGGCGCTATTATCAAGAGCAAAAAGAGTATTATCGCCTCGAAGGAAAACAGAGTCACTTGATACTACTATAGGATCCCGCAAGGTTTCACCCAGAACATTGCTCCATCTCTTCTCCAGTGTCGTTTCGTCAAGCGCAGTGATGGAACCGACGCCTTCCCGGGAGAGATAGATCAAGCCTCCTGTAGATAAAACAGGAAATCCATAATCAAAAATGGCGGGGACAATAGGCTGTTCGGTTTCGATATCTATCGCGTAGAAGTTGCCGGAGACTGAATAGTAGATCACTCCGCCGGCTATTGTGATCTTGCCGTTAAAAATAGGGATCTCTGTCTGAATCCCCTTTAGCTTATCTCCGGTATCAGGATCGATCCCAAATATCTTTCCATCGGAATCAAGAAACCACACCAGGGAGTTGTAAACAACCATATTGGAGCTTGCTGGATAATAGTGAGGATAGGTATCAGTCAAGGCCTCATATCTCCACTTCTCAAGGCCGGTAACAATATCTACCGCGTAAAAGTTGCCATCTTCTCCTGCCAGATATGCAGTCCCGTTATATATTAACGGTGTATCTCCGTCAGCACGGGGCGGTGAATCCATACCGCAAGAGCCTGACGTAGCTCCGCATGAACTGATCGCAATACCGGCAAGTGCGACACAGGCGATGACGAACAGCGATTTTTTCATGGTTAACCATCCTTTATCTGTTTGAGGACTGTTATCAGGCAAAGATGCGGTGAAGTGATTATGCGACGCTCAACGGTCTTAATTCTAGCACTTTCGCATACTCCTATCAAGAAACATGTCCCATATTGAACGAATATCAATTGGTGATTAAAGCGTTTTTAACGATGGCATTTCCGGATGCTTGATAGCTTGAATTGAACAACAATTCAAAGAACCCGGCCTGAAAAATATACAAAGCCCCTTTTCTCCTTAAAAGACTATAATAGCCGCGGTGAGAACAATTACTGTTGCCGTGGACGAAGGAGAAGAGAACGAGAGGCTCGATTCCTTTCTTGCAAAGAAGATAAGAAAGCTTAGCCGCTCGGCGGTCGCGAGGCTTATCAAGGAAGGGGCGATCGTCCTTAACGAAAAAAGTGTCACCGCAAACCAAAAAACCAAATCAGGCGAGACATTCACTGTAAACATCCCCGCGCCGGAGCCGCTTGAAGCTGAACCGGAAAACATCCCCTTGGATATCGTCTATGAGGACGACGACATAATCGTTGTGAACAAGCAGGCCGGCCTCGTGGTCCATCCTGCCAAGGGGAACAGCCGGGGGACGCTTGTAAACGCCCTTCTCTACCACTGCAAGAACCTCTCCGGCATAGGCGGAAAACTCCGCCCCGGCATTGTCCACAGGCTCGACAAGGATACGAGCGGACTTATCGCCATCGCCAAAAATGACGAAGCGCACCACTCCCTGAGCGAACAGCTTAAATCAAGGAGCATGGGGAGGGAGTATGTCGCCATCGTAAGGGGCCTGCTAAAAAAAGAGAGGGGTATCATCAACGACGCCATCGGGCGACATCCCCAATACAGGAAAAAGATGTCGATACGGACGGAAAAACCCCGCGAGGCTCTCACGGAGTACGAAGTGATCGAGAGGTTCGCCGAACATACATATGTAAGATTAAGACTGAAAACAGGGAGGACGCATCAGATAAGGGTGCATCTCTCGTCGAAAAACCATCCTGTGCTGGGGGACATGCTTTACGGAAAACAAAAAACCGGTCTGATAGACCGCCCCGCCCTTCACGCAAGGAAGATGACGCTGATCCACCCAAAAAGCGGCGAGAAGATGGAATTCGAGGCGTCGATCCCAGGCGATATAGAGGAACTCCTCGCGCAATTGAGGAAACAGGGCGACTGATGGCGATGATCAAGGAAGATATTTCAGGAATTGAGAAGCAGGCCGCGTGTTGTGGATGATATTTGAACTGTCTGCCTTTATTTTTTCCCCAACTGCCTCTTGGCGATCTTGTAGGTATTTCCGCCGCTCTTTTTCGCCTCATACATCGCGTCATCAGCCCTCTTGATAAGGAATTCCGGCTTGTCGCCATCCCACGGGAATATGCTTATCCCGATGCTCAGCCCTACCTGCAACTGAAAACCGTTAACGGCATACGGACTTTTAACCGCTTTAACCAGCTTTTCGGCAACATGTTTTTCATCCCCTATCCTCTCTATTTTTGATAGAAGAACTATAAACTCGTCGCCGCCGAGCCTTGAAACGGAATCGTCCTCCCTCAAACAGCTCTTGATCCTCAATGCGACTTCCTTAAGAAGGATGTCCCCGACATCGTGACCATACTTGTCGTTCACACCCTTAAATGAATCCAGATCCATGAAGAGTAGCGCACCTGTGGTTTTGTTCCTCTTTGAATGGGCAAGCTCCAGTTCAAAACGGTCGTGGAAAGTCCTCCTGTTCGGGAGACCGGTCAGCGAATCATGATAGGCCATGTAGCTGATCTTCTCTTCGTGCCTTTTCTGGTCGGTAACATCCCTGATAATGCCGTGAAAACCGATAATCTCCCCCTCGATGTTCCTCTGAACGGCGGCCGTTACCAACGTGTGGATATGGTTCCCGCTCCTGTCTTTCAAATCAAGCTGGTAATCCTTGACGTATTTGTTTTCCAGCGTCATTTTCACGAAATTATCTCTCTCTTCGGCATTTGCGTAAAAGGAGACCACATTCATGTTCAGAAGTTCTTCCTTGGGATACTTGAAAAGCTCCTCCCCGGCAGAATTGATGTCAAGAATCATCCCTTCCTTTGACGTTATATAAACAACGTCTCTTGAGTTCTCAAAGATCGAGCGGTACTTGAATTCGTTTTCGCGCAGAGCCCTCTCCTCGATCCTTTGGTTTGTCACATCCTTCACCATTATCATGAAACCCTTCAGCTCCTGCTTCACATCCCATGTGTCCTTCAAAGGGGATACGCGAAGTTCAAATATCTTTTTTTCACCGTCGATCGGATATTCATTCATCCCGGTATATTCGCCTTTTCCCCACGCCTGTTTTACAACCTGTTCGAAAGTGATCTCTCCGAATATATCCGCGATACCGCTCTCCTGTATGGTCTTCCCGGCGGCCTCTCTTGACGAGATGCCGAAGATATTCTCGGCAGTGAGATTCAGATAGGAAATGGTGTAATCCAGGTTTAAAGCGACTATTCCGATCTCCATCCCCGAGTAAAGGATGCTGTCGAGAAACAAGGTTTTCTCGATCAATGTTTGCTCAGTACGCTTGAGCAGTCTCTCTTTCTCCCTTACCGCCTCCATCAGGGACTCCACATATTTCCCTTCCAGCAAGCCGTTAACGATATCCTTTTGAGAGATCAGTCCTGAAATAAGCCCGTGTTCATCCACAACGATAAGATGGCTATGCCCTTTGAGGCTCATTATCCTTGCCGCCTCATGAACGGGGGTCATCTCATCTATAACGACAGGGTATTTCCCCATAACATTGAAAACTTGAATCTCTTCAAGATTCTTCATGCGGTCGATCATCGAGGTAATATCGTTTTCCGTCACGATACCTATTGGACGTCGCTCCTCTTCCACCACCACACAACCTATCGATTTCCTTATTATCACTTCAAGCGCCTCCAGCAAAGACGCATCTTTTTGAACGGTATGCACAGGTGCAGACATGATCCTGGAAATTCTCCTCGCCTCGCCAAATTCCAGATTGAGGTTATTGAGGATGTCGGAATTGGAAACTATCCCTTTTATGCTTCCGTTGTCACCTGTGGCTATTATGTAGCGCGTTTTACTTGCGGAGAGCACCTGATACGCTTCAAAGGTGTTAAGCTCCCCGATTGCCATGCATACGGGAGCCCTCATCACATCGCGGATAGATGAAGTTTTAAAATCGAGATTCCTTGAGGCGAGATTGAGCACGTCCCTTGCCGTTATGATCCCTATCGGCCTTTCACCGTCGATCGCCACGAGGCAACTGGTCTGTCCATTTGACATTTTAAAGACAGCCTCGGAAAGGGAGATGTCTGGGGATACAGTAACTACGTTCTCAAGAAAACCTTCAAAACCGTTGTAGAGAGATTCCATCTATTACCGCTTCCCGAATAATTGTCTATATTCTCGTGTTTAGTTTATTCCCCAACGTTTGATTGCTTTATTCTGCTAAGTATACCATATAGTTCCATTAATTCAGATGTGATTTTTTATGTTACTTTTTTTTCATTTAATGTTGGGCGCAACTTTTGCGCATGAATACAGGGATTCGCTGTTTTTACAGAACCTTATAGAAACGGAGGGTCTATTTCAGACTATCGCAGAATTTCCTTAATCTCGCCATTCCTTCGTTCATCTCGTCTGTATCCATAGCGTAACTGAAACGGAGGAAGTTTACAGACCCGAAAGCGGAACCCGGAACCGGCGCAATTCCCGCTTTTTCGATAAGCAGCTCCGTCAGATGGAGATCATCCTTGATGGCGATTCCGTCAATCGTTTTCCCTATCCAGCCGGAGAAATCGGCAAAGGCGTAAAAAGCCCCTTTTGGTACGTTGCACGAGACCCCTTGCATGGCGTTCAGCGCGTCCACCATCTGATCCCGCCTCTCCTTGAATTTGGCAACCCGCTCCGGGATGAAAGAAAGATCAGAAAGGGCGGCTACCCCCCCGAACTGCAGAGGCGTTGCGGGATTGGAAGTGCACTGCCCCTGTATCTTGTTCATCGCGGATATTATGTCCGCTCGCCCGACGGTGAAGCCAAGCCTCCATCCAGTCATTGAAAATGTCTTGGAAAAGCCGTTTACCACCAATGTCCTCTTCTTTACTTCCTCGCTTATGGTCGCGGGAGCGAGCACTTTTGCGCCGTCATAGACTATCTGGTCGTAAATCTCGTCGGAGATAAGTAACAGGTCCTTTTCCACGACGATCTTCGCGATGGCCCGTATCGTCTCCTCTGAATACACTGCGCCGCTCGGATTTCCCGGGGAGTTCAGTATTATTGCCCTAGTTCTGGCCGTAATACTGCTTTTAAGTTTATCAATGTCTGGATTGAAATCATTCTTTGCGTCGCAATCGAGGATTACAGGCGTTGCTCCGGCGAGTTGAATCTGGTCCGGGTAGGTCACCCAATACGGGGAAAAAACAATGACCTCATCCCCCTCTTCGAAGAGAACCTGGGTTATGTTGTAAAGCGAGTGTTTCGCCCCGCATGAAAGGATTACCTCGTTTTTTCTGTAATCGATACCGTAATGGCTTTTCATGAACTCGATTACTGCGGTTTTTATGGCGTCGTTTCCCGGCACCGGAGTGTACTTGTTGTAACCGTCCCTGATAGCCTTTATCGCGGCTTCCTTGATGAAATCGGGCACATCGAAATCTGGCTCGCCCGCAGAAAAACCGATTATATTCTTCCCCTGAGCCTGAAGCTCCGTAACCTTGCCGCTTATAGCCATAGTGGCCGACGGCGCGAAACTAGACATTCTCTTTGCCAGCTTCATACTTAATCCCTCTATTTGAATTTTTCTTTTAACGCCTTGCTTACTACCGGCGGTACGAGGCACGATACATCGCCGCCGTAACTTGCTACCTCTTTAATCAGCCCCGAACTGATATAAGTGTACTCCTGGCCGGGCATCATGAAAACAGTTTCTATGCTTTCATTCAATTTTCTGTTCATCTGATTCATCTGCAACTCGTATTCAAAATCGGAAACGGCTCGCAATCCGCGGATAAGGAGGTTCAGCCCCAGTTCCTGACAGAATTGGGTGGTTAACGTATCAAACGCCACCACCTCCACGTTCCCTATCCCCTTGGTCACCTCTTTCAAGAGCATAACCCTCTCATTGACATCGAATACAGGATTCTTTTTTGGATTCTTTGCCACGGCGACTACCACCCTGTCGAAAACTCCGAGAGCCCGGGTAATAAGGTCCAGATGTCCGTTGGTTACAGGGTCGAATGTCCCGGGGTAGACTGCCGACTTCATTTTTTTCCGTTTTTCTTCATTTCAAGTGATGCGCGGGCCGCTTCAAGCACCGTTTTGACATTCAGATTGTAACACTCCACCAATTCCTCCGCGCTACCCGATGAGCAGAACCTGTCCAATACTCCAACGCGTTTTACCGGAACGGGATAGGAAGAGGATAAAGTCTCGCAAACAGCCCCGCCGAGGCCCCCTATTATCGAATGTTCCTCAACTGTTACTATCGCCCCGGTATCGCGGGCGGCGGAAACAACGGCTTTCTCATCAAGCGGTTTTATGCTCGACATATTAATGACTGCGGCGGAGAGACCCTCCTTTTCCAGCTGTTCGGCGGCTTCGAGGGCGGTGTGAACCATCAATCCGCAGGCGATGAACGTCAGGTCCTTCCCCTCCTTCACCTTGTCGGATTTGCCCAGCGTGAATTTCTTCTTTTCATCGTATATTACCGGGAACTTGTCTCTGGCGAGCCTTATGTAGATAGGCCCATCCATTTCCGCGGCGTATCTTACCGCCGCGACCGCCTCGTAGGCGTCTGCCGGTACAACCACGTTCATATACGGTATCGCCCTCATTATGGCGATATCCTCAAGCGCCTGATGCGACGGCCCGTCCGGGCCGACCGTCAATCCCCCATGGGTCGCTACTATCTTTACATTCTGCTTCGGATAGCATACGGACTGCCTTATCTGCTCCCACGCCCTGCCTGTGGCGAACACCGCAAATGTCGAGGCAAACGGTATCTTCCCCCCTGCGGCAAGGCCTGCCGATGTGCCTATTAAATCCTGCTCGGAAATTCCCATATTGAAAAACCGATCGGGAAACTCCTTGGCGAAAGTGGAGGTTTTCGTGGAGCCGGACAGGTCGGCATCCAGCACGACAATATCCTTGTTCGCCTTGCCCAGTTCAACAAGGGTTTTACCGTAGAACTCCCTTAGGGATAATGAAACCTTTTCGCCCATAATTACTCTTTCCCGCTATTCCTGTTACGAAAGCTCTTCAATAGCTTTCTTTAATTCTTCGTCATTCGGCGTAGCGCCGTGCCACTTTACGTTCCCTTCCATGAAGGAGACACCCTTCCCCTTTACCGTTCTGGCAATGATAACGGTAGGTTTTCCCTTTACCCCTTTCGCATTGTCTATCGCTTCTAGTATGGACGGGAAATGGTGTCCATCCGTCTCAAGCACGTTCCAGCCGAAAGATGCCCACTTCTCCGCAAGAGGCTCTATTTTCATGACATCCTCGACCTTTCCGTCGATCTGCAGGAGGTTGTTATCGATGATCGCAATCAGATTATCGAGCTTATAGTGCGACGCGGTCATCGCCGCCTCCCAAACCTGCCCCTCCTGGTTCTCGCCGTCCCCAAGGAGGCAGAATATTTTCGAATCGTGGTTGTTCAATCTGCTGGCGATTGCCAGACCGTTTGCCTGTGAAAGCCCCTGTCCAAGCGACCCGGTTGTAACCTCCACACCGGGGGTAGAAACGGAGTATGGGTGTCCGCTCAGCATGCTTTTCAGTTTCCTGAGGCGTGGGAGTTCGTCTTTGCTGAAATACCCCCATTCGGCAAGTACCGCGTAGAGCGCGGGAGCGGCGTGCCCTTTTGAAAGGACAAACTTGTCCCCTTTGTCGGCTTTTTTTCGTCCCTTGGCGTGGTCGAGCTTCGAAAAATAGAGCGCTACAAGTATATCGATGCACGAAAGCGATCCGCCTGAATGCCCCGAACCGGACGCATTGAGCATCTTGAGGATGTCGATACGCATCCTTTGCGCGATCTTCCCCAACTCAACAGGGTCATTGGTAAATTTCAATTTTTCCACCTTTTATATATGCCAAGGGGGAGAGATTATCACGGCAAAATGCTATGCGCAAACCTTTTTCAGGGAACGGGATAAATGATATCGGGTGAATCGAGAAATCAGCTGATTGCCTGTCTATGCAAATCCGGTTTCTCCCATAAAACGAAAATAGCGCTCCTTTTTAGCCCCCTTTGCCGTCACACTATTTTATTTATCTGAAACCTGATGGTGGCGGTTGTCCCTTCGCCCGGTTCGCTGATTATTGATATATCCCCCCCATGGGCCTCCATGATCTTTTTGCAGAGGCTCAATCCGAGGCCATAGCCGCCGGTCTTCCGGGAGCGGGATTTATCCGCCCGGTAAAAAGGCTCGAATATGTACGGGAGCTCATCTTTTGGAACACCCGCGCCAAAATCCCTTACCTTCACCACGCACCTCTCCGACTCCATGAAGGCCGACACTTCCACCTTGCCGTTATCATGCGATGAGTATTTAACGGCGTTATCGAAAAGATTCTTCAAAACAAGTCTTGCCCTGTCGGCATCAATATCCGCATAAATCGCTTTTACTGGCGGGATGAAAACCACACCGGGAGCTATCTCCCGGTACCCTTCGACAGTTTCCCTAACCAGCGCCGACATGTCGGTTCTCGCCAGTTCAAGTTTCCCGTGTCCGCTGTTCAGTTTTTCAGTTTCAAGGAGTTCGGATATCATCTTCTCCATTTCCAGCAGGTCTTCCCTGATGCTCTCCGTCTTCCCGCCGTCCGGTGCCAGTTCCAAGGCGACCTTCATCCTCGTAATCGGGGAGCGGAGTTCGTGGCTTACATCCAGAAGCAGCTGCTCCTTGGAGCGGATCATCTCACCCACCCTTTTAGCCATGGAGTTGAACGACTCGGCCAGTTCACCAAGCTCATCCCTCCTACGCCTCACGGGGATCCTGTGAGCAAGGTTGCCGTCGGCGATCTGTGCCACCCCCTCCTCGAGCCACTTTATCGGTTTAAGCACCCATCTTATCCCGAAGTACGCGCCCGCGACTATGAACGTCAGCAATCCTATCAGAAGAAGCGTATACTCCTCTTCCCAGTTGAAAAACCGCTTCGCGTCCCCATACAAAATAAAGTTCCCATATTCCTTTTCCACCAGAAGGAAAAATTTACCACGACGCCCTCTAATCTTGTGACTGTGTTCACGCTCCTCCTTGTATTCATCTTCGTCGCCATGCTCGCGATGCCTATGTTTGCGATACCTGTGATATTTCTCTATCTCCTCCACCTTAGGCACGGAGCTGGAAGTGGTCCAGCTCCCATTCCCTTCATAACGTATCTGGACGGAATATCTCTCCGCGATATCTTTCGCTTTTGCGAGACTTGGGGGATTGCCGATGTCTCTGATTATGTATTCCGCGTAGTTCATCATATTGCGATGAAAAAGGTTTCGGGAAGAAGAGCGTTCCGACATCCTGTGAAAAGCGAATACGATAAAATTGATAACCATCCCGGTGGCCAATAGCACCAACAGGAGTTTAAGGAATATGGAACTCCTGAAGCGGCGTCTGTGCCTACCCCTCATCCGTCGGCTCCTCTCCGATAAACATGTAGCCGGTACCCCAGATCGTCTTCAGGTATTTCGGTTTTTTCGGGGAGTCGTTGAGCTTCTGCCGGAGTCTGCTGATAAGGACATCTATCGACCTGTTATACGGTTCCCAGTCGATGCCGCTCACCTTATCGAGTATCGTATCCCGGTTCAGGACAATACCGGGATTTTTAAGAAATACTGAGAGAATTTCAAATTCGGCTGTTGTAAGATCAAGCGCTTTTCCGTCCTCGTTGGCAATCCGTTTTTTAAAGTCGACTTCCAGCTTTCCGTACCGGAATATCTCCTTTTTCTGCTTTTCATTGCTTCTTCTCAAGATTGACTGGATACGCGCCACCAGCTCCCTCGGCTCAAAAGGTTTTGCGAGATAATCGTCCGCGCCGAGTTCCAGCCCGACTACCCTGTCGGTCACCTCTCCCCTGGCTGTCAGCATGATGATGGGAACCGTGTTGTCTTTTCTTATCTCTCTGCATACTTCGAATCCGTCCTTGCCGGGAAGCATTACATCGAGTACCACCAGGCCGGGCCGAAGCTCCTTTATCCCCCTCAGTCCGTCCACGGGGTTTGTAAAAGCCTTTACCTTGAAATGGAATCTGGAAAGATAATCGAAAAGGAGAGTGTTGAGCTTTTCATCATCGTCGATGATTACGATTAATTCTTCCATACCACATCAGCCTACCAGATATATGAGCCGTCGTCCTCATTCATTGGAAAGAGCAAGCGGGCTCCATTATTTTCCGGAACCCGCTCAATGTCTGACTATCTATCGCACCATTTCTGGCACTTCTGATTTTTCTTGTCTACCCACTCGGCAAGCTTTGCCTTTTGTTCCGGATCAAGCGATTTGTGGAACTCAGCAAACCTAGCCACTGCCAGACTCCTCATCTCCTTCATATGAACCTCTTTTTTCTCAAAGAGAGAGTTTATCGCTGCCTGGTCTATTTCATCCTTCTTCACCTGCGAGGCAAACTCATTCATAAGATCTTTTTTTCCGCCCTTGAATTCCCCTCTCTTTGCCAACATCTCCACCTTGATGTCGTTGAGGAGTTTCTGCTGTTCTTCGTTCAGATCCAGCTTTTTTGTGATCTTCTTTACAACATGGTCGGCCTTTTTTTCATTAAATCCGTGATGTCCCCAATGACCATGCCTGTGAGAGCATCCGCCTGCGGTGAAAACAAGCCCGACTATCAGTAGCACCGAAACCAGCATAATTGTCTCTTTCATTTTTTCTGTCCTTTCCGAAAAGATTAATATTTTTACCAACGCTACTCACTCTGCTTTATGGTTTTAGACTATATAAAAGATGTGAACAGTCTATTGCGGAATTGTACAAAATTGTAAACACTCTTATAGCGCTGATAATAAGGGAGTTGCGTACTTAATGATTGAAACTATGTTCTGAAAACCAGTATCGGGAAGAGGTCAGTTGAAATGCCAGGTGCGTTTCATTTTTTCTATCTCTTCCTTCAGGACTTCCCCCACCTTTCCTCGGGAGGTGTCCTCCATGACCTCATTTAGCAGTCTGTCGAGAAACTTCTTCTTTTCCGCTTCATAGAAATTGTCGAGTTCCGATTTCTTTTTCATGACATCTGTCAGGATCTCCTGCCTTCTGGCGTACTCCTCTGCCTTCAGCTCTGTGTGAAGCTTCTCCATCTTTCTGCTCCGCTCAAGCTCCATCTCCTTGTCAAATATGGAGAGCCTCTTTTTCTTTTCAGCAAGTATCTCCCGCTCGAGACTGTTTTTCCGGTCAACCTCCCATTCGTGCAGGCTTTCCCGAAGATTTTTCCGCCTTCTTGAAATCTCTTCATCAAAACTTACCGTAGCCTGTTGCATCCTCTTTTGAAACTCGCCGGACAATTCTTCCTCCAGCGTATTGAGTCTCCTGGCCCTTTCTTCCTCAACCTCGGATATTATTTTATTTTTCATTACCAGCTTCTCTCTTTCAAGTTCCGCGATACTCTCCTTCACACGCTTTTCGCGAACCTTGGCCAGCTCATCTTGCATCTGCTCTTGCATATCCAAACGAACCCGCTGCGCCTCAAACGCTGCTTCTTCCGTTCTTACCCTCAGCATATCCCTGTACCGCGCTTCAAGATTGATGTTTGCTTCATCCGCGAGCCTTTGGAAATACTCATCGATCTCCCTTCGTTTTTCGGCGCGGATCCCGGCAACTTCCGCCTTGATCGAAACGATTTTTTCCCCCTTCTCCTTTTCCAACTCCTTTTCAAGGTCGAGCATTTTTCTGCTTTTCTCTCTGGACATGAACCCTGCAAGAGCTATCAGCCTCTTTTCCTTTTCAACTTCATGCTCTTTATCCAGCTTTTGGAGCCGTCTCTGCTTTTCATTATCCAGTTCTTTTCTCACCGATTCCTCGATATCCGCTTTTTTCCGCTCCGACCACTCCTGGAGCTTGAGCTTTTCCTCTTCTTCCATTTTCCTTATCTTGAGAGCATGAGCCTCCAGCATGTTTTTTCTCTCGCGCTCCAGACGGAGCGCCAAGATTTCTCTGCGCGCCTCCTCTTCTTTTTTCATCTGTCCCAGAAGTCCACGCATCATCGCCCCTTTTTCCTCGCCCTCCCACTCCAGAAGGGTCTTTTTCTTGAGTGATTTGAATATTTCAAGCTGTCGTTCCATCACTTCCAGCCGAGCCTTCTTCTCTTTTTCCACATGGGAGGCGATCTTGTCTTTCTCGTCATTCCTGTATCTGACAAGTGATTCATTTATGTCACGGCGCATCTCTTGCATCTCTTTTTCCAGGTTTGAGCTTATCTCAGAGCGGAATTTTACTTCTTCTGAAGCAAGCCTCTCTTCCATATTGGCGCGCATCTTATGCTCGGTTTCCTTCAAGGAGCTGAATACCGACTCAGTCCTTAGTCTTATCTCATTCTGCAGGCTCTTGTCTGTTTCCATCAGTCTGTTTTCCCTGATAGCCGAAAGCTCCTGTTCAAGCCTTTCAAGACTTCTCTCTCTGGTTATCTGTATCTCGTCGTTGAGATTTTCCTGCAGTCTTTTCCTTATGGCGTCAAGACTGGCGTGTATATCGTTCATCCTTCTCTCACGCTCCGTTGTCACCATGTGCTGAATAAGAGCTGTTTTCTTCTTTTTCTTGTCTGCGAATTCGCGCTCAAGCGTAGCGTGCAATTTCTCTTCTTCCCTGATTATCCTTTCATGAAGCTCATTGCGGAGCTTTTCCTCCAGCTGGTCCAGATCTCTTCTAAGTTCGTGCTCCCGTGCCATGATGATGGTTTTCACGTTCGCGTCTATCTCGGCGGTTTCCCGTTTCCTGTATTTAAGTATTTCATCCCGCGCCGTCTCCATGATCTTTGCCTTTTCCGCGGCTATCTCCTTCTTCAGGCTTTCCTTCATATCCGTCCGCATCGTTTCCACTTCAGCCTTGAGCATTTTCAGCTTTTCGATTTTAGCGCTCTGGATAGTGCTCAATATCTCCTCGTTCTTCTCCCTCTCGTACCTTGCCACTTCCATGTCGATTTTCTTTCTTGCCCTATCCCTTTCGCCGCTAAGCTCATCTTCAGCTTTCAGGCGCAAGCCTTCCTTTCGGATTGTTTCATCAAGATCAAATGAAACGGAGGCTATCATCACATCCCTGAAAACATCTGCCATAAAATTTTCGCGCTGCATGGATATCTCCTCGTACAGCCTTGATTCGAGCGCGCTTTTTTTCTGCTCTACATCCCTGTCCACTTCCCCATTCATGCTTGCGCGGTAGAGGGTCATGCTCTCATCGATCTGATCCATTTTAGCTTTTCGCATCTCTTCAAGCTGTTGCCAAAGAACTTCCTTTACCTTGTCAATCTCTGCCGTCAGCTCGTTCTTTAGGTTTGCGAACCTCTTTTTCTTTACAAGCTCAACCTCATCCTCTATTTCGGATTCCCTCCTCCGCTTTTTCTGAAGCATTTCGGCATCGTATCCGGTTTTGGAATTTTGGTAATATCCCGCCAGATCCCGTTCCATCTCCTTTATCCGTTTTTCACGCAGGGTTTCAATTTCTTCCTCAATTTCCGTGGATCTCTTTTCGTATACGCGTGCCAGACCGGCTTCCATCTCCGCCCTTTTGGATTCCCCTTCCGCTTCAATTTTTTCGAGTTCCCTTTTCCAGGCCTCTGTGATATCTCCCTTAAGCGCGGCTTCCTTTTGAATGCGCGTTGATTCAACCTCTTCTTCCGCCACAATTTTTCTTTCGGCGATGCTTTTTTCGAGCTTCTTCGACATCTGGAAATATTTTTCTTCGCGTATCAGCTCCATTTCATTGTTAATCTTGCGCAACGCATCCAGCTCTTCCCGGGCGGATGTTACCTCTTTCACGCTTTGACCGGTCGGTCCTTCTTCCCCCTTAAAAGAGCCGAAAAGCACTTCGTAATCGAGTTCCACCGAACTGGTTTCATCCGGCCTCCCCCAGTTCAAGAGAGCTGAAACGATGTAGCTCCCCGCTTTTTTGAAATTATTTTCAATTGACGCATTTACGCTATCTCTTCCGCCTTTAACGCATTCAGGCATGAAAAATGTACCGCTTGCCTTGAAGTGGCTTGTGAGGAACATGTCTGAGAGCCTCCCTTTTATCAGCTCAACATGAGTAGGCGAGGCTACCCAATTTGCAACCAGGCTGATATCTGTAACTGCCTGATGTTCCCTCCATGCGCCTTCCATGGATGGCATGAGCGTGCGCATTCGGGAGGCATACTTTAAAAGGCTTATGCCACGTTCACGCGCAAATTCATCCTTCAGCGCCAAGAGCGCTTCGAGCTCATCCCTCCCATATGCCTTGAAATTTTCAAATGACGATACGAGGATGGCGAATAGCAGTTCGTTCAGGCCTTCTTGAAAGTCTTCTTTCCCGTTCACTACAAGGAGTATCTTGTCCGCGCCCGCGTTCACTGCCAGCCTGCAACCGTCCGAAATGTTACCTGTATCGATGAGGACGAAATCAAACTGAAGTTTTCTTATGTCCCTTAGAAGCTGGTTGCCATGATGCTGTTCCTTGAATCCTTCGAGAAAACGCCTCCCAGCTGAAATATAAAATACTCCTTCCTTCCCCGTCGCAGCGATGGCCTCGGAAAGTTTTCTGTCCTTTCTGAAATAGTCCTCAAGGAAGTATTCATGGTCGATCCCTTCCATGAAAGGGGTGATCTTCCGCAAGGAGCCCCCCATTTCCACAAGGAGTACTTTTTTACCGGATTCGGCCAGAAGTGAAGTAACCGCGACGGCAACGGAGCTTTTTCCAACCCCGCCCCCCGTACCGGTCACAGAGACGATCTTCGGCTGGGATTCCCTGCTTTTTTTAGCCAATGTCATTAAATCCTTTTCGGTTTTTGAAGCTAATACCTTTATTTATAGGCCATTTTACATTTAAAACAATATATTTTGGATTTTCCGAAAATACACCTTTTATCAATCCCGGATTATGACGATAAAAAAAAATGATGATTTTTTTTGTTTCCCCCTAATGAAATAAGATTCGGCATCCGATAGTAGGAATAGCAGAAAATCGCGTTTAGGGAAATTTAGCGAATAGGAAGTGTTGTGAATAAGGTAACTGCCACGGATGGTATAAGGACTGATCTCATAAAAAAATATCGCAAAGCGATAAACGAGAAGAATTATGAGGTAAAGTCGATGGAAATCGCCGCCAAAATGGCCGACGAGCTGTTTAATTCAAAAAATACCGTAATTAGAACCAAGCTGAAAGTTTGATCTTTTATTCCCTTTAGGGAATGGTTTTGAAAGGTTATTTGGATTATGGACTTAAAACCGGTTTATAAAGCGACCTTCCTTATCTTTGTGCTCGGCACATACTCGGTACACTACTCAATGAATTCCATAGCACGATTCAAAAACAGGTTAATGAGATATGCCTTGCGATACTATCGCCTTTCCAGCCAGTGATCCTGAAAACTGAACCTGAAGAAGAGGTTCGATCCTGTTATGAACCGGAGTTGATCACGCAGGGAGTTCAGGGAAATATTGCCTTGCAAGCTGGCTGACCTCTTCCCGGATTTTCTGGTCGACAATTTCCGACAGGTTACCTGCTCCCGGTCTCCCCTTGTTTATCTGGGACTCATAGGCTATTGTGCCATCCTCCACATTGATCTTTGCGCCCCAGCAATCTTCGGCCCTGGAACCGTCCGCTACGAGAATATCTCTGGACTCGCTGTGCCATTTTGCCCCCGCCGCGACCTTTCTGGTTTTTATATCGGCGACTATTTTGATAATTCCTTCATGACCGAAGCTCATTGACGTCATCTCCTGCAGTGATACCGGCGCTTTTAATATCTTATTCGTGAACAGTCTGTTCCTCCTTCTCTCCCTGCTATTAACCCTTCTTTCGTGGCCGTCCCACCCTGTCACCGGTTTTTTTGCCAATCCCGGATCCGGCGGCGTTACCAGCCCCCCTGAGATGATCATCTTTATCCCCTCTTCAACTGTCATCTCAAGTTCCGTTATCTGCGTCTTCGGGATAAGGAGAAAGAAACCAGATGTCGGGTTCGGGGTTGTCGGTAAAAACACGTTTACCATCTCCTTGTCTACGACGGTTTTGACCTCCCCTTTCGATTCGCCGGTTATAAATGCCAGCGCGTAAATCCCTTCCCTCGGATATTCAATCATCACGACCTTGTTAAACGACGAGCCGAGCGAGTTTCCAAATGTTTCTAGCACTTGTTTCGCGCCGACATAGATATTCTTGAATATCGGTATCTTCACCAGCACCCCTTCGTACAGCTTGACGAACGTGCTTCCGATAATATTCTTGGTGAGGAGCCCAACAACGAAAATTATGATTATCAGCGCCACAAGCCCGATTCCGGGAATCAGGAATACCGTATGCTGAATAAGCCCTGTTTTAACCAGCAATTCATTTATTGCCGGCCCCAAGATTGCGTCAATGCGTATAAAAAGGAAACGGAGGAAGAATATTGTAATTGCCAGAGGCAAAGTTACCAGCAGTCCGGCAAAGAAGATATTTCTTATACTGTGTTTAGCTTTTGAAAACATAACAGGTTCCTTGCGCCAGGCATTTCAGGCGGCAACAAAAAGTGTCATACTTCAACAAGCAGGCCTTCTCGCGACCCGAATATTTCCGTAAGCTCCTTGGAGTCGTTAAGGTGTACCTGCAAATTCGAGATTATACGTTTTTCATCCTCGTCGGTTCTGTCTGGGTCATGATGTGAAAGCGCAACTCTCTTTACGCCGGTTGCCAAAACAAGATCCATTGTATGCTTGGTGGAGCTATGCCCCCAGCCGACCTTGTTCACATACTCTTCCGGCGTGTACTGCGAATCCATGACAAGGAGAGTGGCATTCCGTACGAAGTTTTCCAGATGGGTATTCTGCTCCTTGATGATCCGCTCCATCTCTTCACGGTTTTCCGTCTCCCCAAGGTAGTTGTAATAAGGCTCATGATCCGTGCAGTAAACAATGGACTTGCCTAGCTTCTCAAAGCGGTACCCAAGGCAGAGAACCGGATGGTTAAGATACTTCGTTTTTACCTTATATCCGCCAATTTCAAACTCTTCTTCCTTAAGTTCATGGTAAACGATATTGGATGAAAGTTCCGAAACCCTGACGGGGAAATAGGTATATTCCATCTGCCTATCCAGAATCTCCTCGAGTGATTTTTCATAGTGGACCGGCCCGTAGATATGAATATTGTACCCCTTGATAAGCAGAGGGACGAAGAACGGCAAACCCTGTATGTGATCCCAGTGAGTGTGCGAAAAGAAAATATGGATATCCTTTTGATCCTTTCGGTTGGTGAGAAGGTCATGGCCCAGCCCCCGGATGCCCGTGCCGGCATCGAGTATTATCTGCGGCTCGCCAGCGTCAAATATCTCCAAGCAGGAAGTGTTCCCCCCGAAGTGCACAGTCTTCGGGCCTGGCGTCGGTATCGAACCCCGTGTTCCCCAAAATCTTAGATTCATTTGTCTCGATTGTTAATGTGTTAAAAAAACCTTCGCTTCTTCCACAGTGTCTCGAAGGTCGGCAAAAAGTTCTCTTATTTCCTCTTCATTTTTCCCAAGAACCTCATAGGCCCTAGTATCCAAATCTTCCATTTCCACATTGTTTTCTATTCCCAGCTTCATCTCATTGCAGACATAATCCGCAATGTGAACCGCGGCTTTTATTCTATCGTAACTGTCACCGGAAAGCGCAAGTTTATGATGCCCCGCAATTGTATCCGATAGCAGGTCGGGTAGCCTCCATTTTTTTGCCATCAAACTCCCCAGCTCGGCATGGGAAAGGCCGAACTCCTCGATCTCCAACTGGCTTCTCAACTCCCCCTTCCGGTTCTCTGGATCGAGTATCTTGGCGTATGCATCCGGAAAATGCTGGACAAATATAATTTTACCGATATCGTGCAGAAGACCGGCAATAAAATACTCCTCCCTGGCCTGCACTGGAATCCCCAATTCAGCAGCAATCATCTTTGAGGCTACGGCACACGCCAGGGAATGCTCCCAGAACTGGTCGCTGGTAAACCAGACGAAATCGTTCCTCATTTTTACCGACGAGATCATTGAATAGCTGATCGCCACATTTTTAACGGTATTTATTCCAAGCATGACGACCGCCCTGCTAAGGGATACCACCTTGGTGGGCACGCCAAAGTAGGCTGAACTTATGAGCCTCAATATTTTCGCAGTCAGGCTCGGGTCGATACTTATAGTATGGATAAAATCTTTCGGCTGGGAATTCGGGTCGTTGGACAGCTGTATCACCTTCGATACTGTCGCATTGAACGCAGGTATCTGGTCAATATGTTTGACTATCTCTTCCCTTTTTGTAGCTCTCTCCATTGGTAATCCTGGCGGTTAAGCCCCCCCTGCTGTTCAATTGGCAATATTTCTAGTTAACATATGTATTATATTGAATTTTTAAGTGAAACCCCAAATTTTCGGAAAAGCGGGATTCATAATGTTATTACTTCCAGTCAAGACTTTCAAATTTACGGACAAGGGGAGCCGGGGGGAGTGAATCAATAAAACTTTTCCCGTAACTTTTTGTAACCATCCGGTTATCGGCGATCATCATTATCCCTTTATCATTTCGGTGCCGGATCAGCCTCCCAAGCCCCTGTTTCAGAGCCAATACGGCGTATGGCACCTGATAATCTATAAAGGGATTCCCCCCTTTTTCCCTTACCCTGTCTATGCGGGCGGCCATTATCGGGTCTCCTGGGGACGCAAAAGGCAATCTGTCTATAATTACGCAACTTAAAGCTTCCCCCCTCACGTCGACACCCTGCCAGAAACTCGAAGTGGCAAAAAGCACCGACCCCACATCCAGCTTGAACTCTTCAAGGAGCAGATGTTTTGGTGCGTCCCCCTGCATAAGCACCGTATATTCCATTTTCCCGTGGAGGCGCTTTCTTGTCTCACGCATATTCTTGAACGAGGTGAAGAGAAACAGTGTCCTCCCCTTCACCAGCTGTATAAGCCTTAGTGATTCATCCGCCAAAGCCTCCAGAAACTCCTTGCTGTTCGGGTCTGGCATATCGGGGAGGTAAACCTTTGCCTGGCTTGCGTAGTCAAACGGCGTGGCCAGGGCGAGGGTCTCGGCATCATCAAGCCCCAGCCTTGAAACTATATAGCTGAAATCCCCTGCCGAAGCGAGTGTGGCCGACGTAAATACCGAAATGCTTTTGCTGTAAAGGTGCCCCTTCATTATGTCTGAAACTTCAATGCTGGAGGCGTTCAGGAATATACCCCTCCCCCTCACCTCACCCCAGAAGATGTACTCCTTGTCATCCATTTTCAGGATCGCTTTGAGGTCTTCAGCAATGGTTCTGAAACGGTGGGCAATGTTTCTTATCTCGTCGGTCAACGCTTCGAGCCCCGAAAACTTCTCCTCAATGGCGGAAAGGGATGAGACGAGTATATCTGCCGCTTCCGGCTCCATATCAATGTTGGCCAGGCCGAAACGCCGCTCCCTTTCCGTTTCAAACGCGTGAAAAAAGCTTTTCGAGCGTGTATCGAGGTTGTCCAGATCTCTGGTGAATTCCTGCTTCTCCGCGGGGGTAAGCGGAGACTGGTCGAGTTCCCTGACAGCGTCACGCACAAGCTCTTCGAAGCGGAAATTGCTTACGGAAAAACCGAAATAGTTGGACGCTATCTCCTCGACCTGGTGGGCCTCGTCGAAAATCGCCACCTCGTAATCGGGCAATACCCCGTTCCCGCTGCGCCCCCTTATGGCAAGGTCGGCGAAAAAGAGATGATGATTTACCACGATTATCTGTGATGCCTCGGCCTCCTTCCTAAGAGCGCCGATATAACATTCGGTTGCGCGGGGGCACTTTTGCGAACCGCAGAAATCGGGATTGGAGCATATCTGGTTCCACAACTGGCTATCTTCGGGGAGGTCCGCCAACTCCGACCTGTCACCCGTCTTGGTGACCTTCATCCACCTGAATATTTCATCAAGCATCTTAGCTTCCCGGCCATCCCTGAAGATGGGGCGCTGGGTAAATTTCTGCATCCTTAAGGGGCAGAGGTAGTTTGAACGCCCTTTCATCATTACGGCAGAAAATTTTACGCCGAGATGTTTTCTGAGGAACGGGATATCCTTGAAGAATATCTGCTCCTGAAGGTTTTTCGTACCGGTAGAAACTACTACCTGTCTGCGGGAGAGGATGGCAGGAACCAGGTACGCCAAAGTTTTACCGGTGCCGGTCCCCGCTTCAACCACAAGGTTTTGCGCCGAGTCGATCGATGCGGCAACCGCTTCGGCCATTTTCAGCTGTTCGGGGCGATATTCATAATCGTCGAGGCTCCCCGCCAGTACGCCGTCCGGACCGAAGAGATTTGAAATTTCCAAGTATTTACCGCGGAAAAGAGGTTTGAAGCCACATATCAGCTATGCGAAAAACGGGGCAGGTATTCCCCTGCCCCAAAAATATTTATCTGACTGTTCTTCCGACAGCCTTGGCTATCGGCTCTATTTCCTTCATGAGCGCGGCGAATTTTTTCGGTTTAAGGGACTGCGCCCCGTCCGAAAATGCCACTTCGGGCCTGTCATGCACCTCGATCATCAGGCCATCGGCCCCTACCGCAACCGCCGCCCTTGAGAGCGAGGTTACATACTGCCAGTACCCCGCGCCATGGGATGGATCGATAATTATCGGGAGATGCGTCCTCTCCTTTATGACCGGTACACAGCTAAGGTCGAGGGTGTTCCTGGTAGCGGTCTCAAACGTCCTTATCCCCCTTTCACAAAGGATAACGCGCCTGTTCCCCTCCGCGAGGATATACTCCGCGGACATGAGGAATTCGTCGATCGTACTGCTCAACCCCCTTTTCAGGAGCACCGGTTTATCCATCTTGCCGACATCCTTGAGAAGCGAGAAGTTCTGCATGTTCCTCGCTCCGATTTGCAGGATATCTGAATATTTGTAAACCAGGTCGAGATCGCGAGGATTTAATACCTCGGTGACGATAGGGAGGCCGGTTGCCTCTCTCGCCTTTGCAAGCAGCTTCAACCCATCTTCCGCCATCCCCTGGAAGGAGTATGGGGAGGTTCGAGGTTTAAACGCGCCGCCGCGCAGAATGGTCGCGCCGGCTTCCTTCACCGCCTGGGCTATACCGATTATCTGCTCTTCACCTTCAACGGAACATGGGCCTGCCATCACTGACAGCCTCTTTCCACCAATGGCCGCGCCATCCACCTCTATAACCGAATCGCCGGAAATAGTCTCTCTGGAGGTCAATTTATACGGTTTCAAAATCGGCACTACCTTCTCAACATGTTTTAACGATTCCATCGATTCAATTCGGGATTTCTCCCTGCCGTCCCCAATGGCGGCAATTACTGTCTGGATCTCACCCGCGATAATGTGGGGCGTGTACCCTACTTCCTTGATAAGCTTTACTACCTCTTCCACCGCTTCCTTGGGGGAACCGGGTTTCATCACTACTATCATATTTTTGCCATGCTCCTAAATTCACAGTTTTAAATCAATAAGACAAGATATTAAAAATTCAGAATTTAAGCAATCTGTATTAGCCATTTTTCGTTAAAAACCGATAATTGCCGCTCAATACGTTAAAAACCATTAAAAAACCGGTTCACATGGAATAAAACAGGCGGAAGCATCCTCTCATACAATCAATCTTGGTTAGGTAAACAACTGATTACATATTAAAATGGAGGTGGACAAAAACCATTGGCACCAGGTCTTCCGTTTTATGTTTAAACAAATCTATTTGTGAGGGTAGAGCTATGGGAAAAGATACCGTAACGATCACTAATAACGCTACAGGACAGAGCGAGGAATTCCCCCTTCTCAAGGGGACGCATGGGCCGGACGTGTTCGATATCCGAAATTTGTACCCGAAGATGGGACTTTTCACATTTGATCCCGGATTCAAGTCCACTGCCAGCTGTGAAAGCAAGATCACATACATCGACGGCGAAGCGGGGATACTCCTTTACAGGGGTTATCCGATAGAGGAACTTGCCGAGAAAAGCAATTATCTCGAGGTCTGCTACCTCCTCCTATACGGCGAACTCCCTACCGAAAAGGAGTACAACAAATTCGTCGATATTATCCTCCATCACTCGATGGTTCACGAAGGTTTCAAAACTTTTCTCTCCGGATTCAGACGCGACGCCCACCCGATGGCGATCATGGTCGGGATGGTAGGCGCGCTCAGCTCCTTCTATCACGACTCACTTGAGATAAACAATCCGCGCCACCAGGAGATCTCGGCCCACAGGCTCATAGCAAAAGCCCCCACCATAGCGGCGGCGGCATACAAGTATTCAATCGGACAGCCTATCGTCTATCCAAAGAATAAACTCGGCTACGCTGAAAACTTCCTCCATATGATGTTCTCCGTTCCTGCGGAAGATTACAAAGTCGACGAACTCCATGCCAAGGCGCTCGACCTGATACTGATACTTCACGCCGACCATGAGCAAAACGCATCCACATCAACCGTAAGGCTCGCCGGCTCATCGGAAGCGAATCCGTTCGCGGCGGCATCGGCCGGCGTCGGCGCGCTCTGGGGCCCGGCACACGGCGGGGCGAACGAAGCGGTGGTGAACATGCTCGCGGAGATAGGCACCCCCGACCGCATCCCCCACTTCATAGCAAAAGCGAAAGACAAGGACGATCCGTTCCGCCTGATGGGATTCGGGCACAGGGTTTATAAGAACTACGACCCGCGCGCGAAACTGATAAAGAGCATGTCGAGAAAGATCATCGAAAAGAGCGACGGAAACGATCCGCAACTCGAAATTGCCATGAAACTCGAGGAGATCGCGCTGAAGGATGAATATTTCGTGGAGAGGAAACTCTTTCCGAACGTCGACTTCTATTCCGGCGTCACATACAGGGCGATAAACATACCGGTAAACATGTTCACCGTCATTTTTGCCATGGGGCGGATGGTCGGCTGGATGGCGCAGTGGGAAGAGATGATAAGCGACCCGAAACGGACCATCGGGAGGCCGAGACAGAATTACGTCGGCGCCGCCAAGCGCTCATACACACCGATAGGAAAAAGGAAGTAGCGGGAAACACTCTGCTTTTTACTTCTCCCCTCCTTGCGCGACTGCGCATAAGGAGGGGATTTCCACATTTAAAACAATGAAATTCCTGCTAATAGATGCCGCGGTCGAAAACTGAAAAATACGAGATGATATTCAGTAACCAAAACCCTTCTTCTGGAACTTGCGGAACTGCTCTTCATACTCGGCTATCATCCCCTCCTTCGAGAAGCTGAAGTGGTCATTCGGCGCAATAATGAGATGCTCCACAAGCCTCAGCTTCATCGTTCCGCATATGAATACAACCTCCCTCGTAATATCCTTGTCCTCTTCCGACGGGTCGGCCATCCCTCCGGGGTGGTTGTGCGCCAGCATGATCTTCACCGCCCCCTTTTTCACGGCCCGCTCGACTATCTGTTGAGGGGTTACCGGTACCTCCGTCGCCGTTCCGGTTGCTATCTCCTCCTCATCCACTATCGCGTTTGAGGCGTTCAGGTAGATTATCCTGAAAACTTCATGCGGCAATCCCCGCATTGAATGGTCGAGGTAGTCGAACACTTCATCCGACGAATTGAGAGCGTCTTTCGCGAGCATCCTTTCACGGAGGAATTTTCTGGAGACCTGATGGATGAGTTTTATGCCGAACGCGTTCGTATCCCCAATGCCGTCGACCTTCCGCAGTTCCTCGATATCCGCCTCAAGGACGTTTCGCAGGGAGCCGAACCGCTTCATCGCTTCCCTCGCCTGCTGTTTGCAGTCGCGCCTCGGCGTGGCAAGCGTAAGGAGAAGCTCCACTATCTCCTCGTCGGTGAATTTTTCAAGCCCGAAATCGAGGAACTTTTTTCGCAGACGGGCGCGATGCCCTTCCCTGGGGTCCTTGCCGTCGCTCTCGCCCGGCTTCCCGCTCATACAAGGGTATCCGTTATCACGAAGAGCATCAGCCCCACCGATATGATCCCGTTCACGTTGAAGAACGCTATGTTTACCCTTTTCAGATCGTCTGGGCTGACTATGTGATGCTGATACCAGAGGAGCGACGCCGTGAGGAATACGCCGACCTGGTAGACCGTTCCAAGTCCGTCCGATACCATGTAAAGGACTACAAGAAAGATGATCATAAGTAGATGCGCCGCCGACGATATGGCGAGCGCCTTTTTTATCCCGAAACGCGTAGGGATGGAATTCAGCCCCTCCTCCTTATCGTGATCGTAATCCTGGCAGGAGTAGATGATGTCTAGCCCCACGAGCCAGAATATTACGGCCCCGCCAAGGAGGAGCGACTCCGCCGAAAACTCCCCCTTGATGGCCACCCACGCCCCAATAGGCGAGAGAGAAAGGGCGAGGCCGAGGAAGAAATGGGAATACGGCGTGAACCGCTTAGTAAACGAGTAGAAGAAAATTATCGCAAGCGCGAAGGGAGAGAGCTTGAACGCAAGGAAGTTGATATACATGCATGTGACGATGAACGCCGCGGAAGTTCCGACGACGAATAGAACGTAGACCGCCCTGTCGCCCGTTCCCGATGCGAGCGGGCGGTTTTTCGTTCTCGGATTGGTGCTATCGAAGCTGGCGTCCGACAGCCTGTTGAACGCCATCGCCGCGCTCCGCGCGAAAAAGAGCGCAAGCATGAGGAGGAGGAGCTCTCTTGCTCCCGGCATACCCCCGGCGGCAATGAAGGCGGACATCACCGCAAACGGCATCGCGAAGAGCGTATGCTCCACCTTTATATCCTTCAATAAATGCAAAAGATTTTTCATATCCCCTTTCAGGCCGCAGGCTTTACGAACCTGCTTTTAAGTTTCTTTACACCCGCCTCGCGGAAAATTATCGTCAGCTTCATCTCGTCACCGGCACCTTCGCACTTTTTCACTATCCCTTTGCCGAAGATGTTGTGCACCACCTGTTTGCCCACTCCGAAAATATTGTCGGTAACGTTCACATAGGAAGGCTCGGATGAAGCGGAGGAATATCCCCTTGCCGGTTTTTCCCTTATCGGGATGCTCGTCGTGTATGCCGCCACCTGGCTGTCGATAATATCCGCCGGTATATCGTCGAGAAACGGCGAAGGCCTGTTCGTGCTGAGCTGTCCGTATATCCTCCTCACCGTTGCGTGCGTGAGATAAAGCTTTTTCATCGCCCTGGTTATCCCTACATAGCAAAGCCTCCTCTCCTCGTCCAGCTCTTCCATACTCTCCGTGGAGTTGAAGTGCGGGAGAAGGTTCTCCTCCATCCCCGCGATGAAGACATAGGGGAACTCCAGACCCTTCGATACATGAAGCGTCATAAGCGAAGTGTAATCGGCGGACTCTTCCACGTTATCCGCTTCGGCAAGAAGCGATATCCGCTCGAGGAAATCGACAAGCGTCTCCTCCTTGTGCGGCGCGCCCGCAAGCTCCTTGAGATTTTCGACGCGGGCGTTGTCCTGCGCCGTCCTCTTGGCGAGCAGTGCGGTGATAATTCCGCTCCTGTCGAGCGCCATCTCTATCACATCCGCCGCCGGGTCCGACGCCGCCCTCTTCCTTATTTCGAGGATGAGCGCTCCAAAATCGGCGAGCTTGGTTTTTGCCGCGCCCGAAATTCCGTTATCAGGGGCTGTCGAAGCCGCCGTAAGCGGTATCCCCTTTTCATTCGCGTAGCTTTTCAGTTTTTCAAGTGTTGCGGGGCCGATCCCGCGGGTCGGCATGGCGACCGCTCTCAGAAAGCTTACCTCTTCCATCTCATTCACCGCCACGCGGAAATAGGCAAGGATATCCTTGATCTCTTTTCTGTTGTAGAACTTTTGACCGCCGTAGATCCTGTAAGGGACGTACTGTCGGCTGAAGCACTCCTCTATCACGCGGGATTGGGCGTTCGTGCGGTAGAAAACGGCAAAATCGCCGTACACCGCTTCCCCTCTCCTCACCATACCGGCAATCTCCCCTGCTATATAGTTCGCTTCGTCGACTTCGCTTGATGCGGAATAGAGGGCTATCTTCTCCCCCTTGTCCTTGCTGGTAAAGAGGCTCTTCTCTTTTCTCCCTTCGATACCCTTTACGAGTTCCCCTCCCGCCTTAAGGATGTTGCCGGATGAGCGGTAGTTCTCTTCCAGCTTTACTACGATACAGCCGGGGAAATCCTTTTCGAACCCGAGGAGGTTCCCTATCCTTGCTCCGCGCCACCTGTATATGGACTGGTCGTCATCGCCGACCACAAAAACGTTCCTGTGTTCCCCTCCGAGGAGTTTGATTATTTTGTACTGCACGAGGTTCGTATCCTGGAACTCGTCTACCATTATGTACTGGAAGAGGGCTCTGTATTTCGCAAGCACTTCCGGCTGGGATTGGAAAAGCTTTATCACATGCCAGAGGAGGTCGTCGAAATCGACCGCGTTGTTCCTTTTCAGCTCGTTGCTGTACTGCCTGTACGCTTCCGCTATCGAAAGTGAATCAGGGCCAAGAAGTTCCTCGGCCATCTGGTCCGGCCCTTTCATTTCGTTCTTGAACCTGCTTATCATGGAAAGCACCCGTGAGGCGGGGAGTTCTGCGTCGGTCTTCCCCATCCCCTTGATGATCGACTTTACGAGCGATTTCTGATCTGACGCGTCGAAAACCGCAGGCATTGCGGAGTAGCCGAGGTGCCGGAAATCTTCCTTGATGATTCGCAGGCACGAAGCGTGGAAAGTGGATATCCACAGCCCTGCGGTATTTATTCCAAGCATCCCCGATATCCTGTCCCTCATCTCCTTTGCCGCCTTGTTCGTGAAGGTGACGCAGAGGATGGACCATGGAGCAACGCCGGAAGTTATAAGCCGTACGACACGCGCGGTGATGACCCTTGTTTTGCCGGAGCCCGCTCCCGCAATTATCAGGGCGGGGCCTTCGCCATGCTCCACCGCCTCCTGCTGTCTTTCGTTCAGGGAGATGACAGTTCCGCTCATCGTTTAGTTATCCATCCGCAACATCGCTATTTCGCGAGGAGCGCATCAAGCTCGGGCTTCAATTGGGCATATGTCTTTGACCCGGAAAATTTCTTTACTATTTTCCCTTTTGCTATCAGCACTGTCGTCGGCGTACTCCTTACGCCGTGCCTTTTAGCCTCCTTGAAATCGGCAGAAAGCTTGTCCTTAACGGCGGCTTTCATGACCTCGTCATCCTTTATCGCTTCAAAGCGGGGGCGCAAATAGCTGAATAGATCCTTCTGGTTGTCGAATGTTTCAAACCTCGCCTTCAAATACATCTCCTTACCTTCGTAATACGCCACCGAGCCGGCATACGAGATCGCCATAGGAGAGAGTTTGTGGCCGCCGATTATGTAATCCCTGAACACTATCTGGATCTGCGGATAATTGGCGATAACATCCTTTATTGCCTCATCGTATTTTTTACAGTGACCGCATTCATAATCTGAAAATATCTCCAACCTGTAACCGGTAGAAGGATCCCCCCAGCTTGTCAAGGTGTCCACTTTTACGGCGATTGAACCTTCCGCCATCTTGTGGGGCACGAAAAAGGCCAGGAACGAGACCAGAATTATGCCAAGACCGGCGGCGCGGAATTTCTCGCTGGCATTCAATACCCCCGGAGGCGGATTGACAGTTGCGAATAGGAGAACATTGTTCGCGAGAACCGCGGAAAACTGGAGCAGACAGAGTGGGCACACCGTATTTAGCACCGATACCATGACAAACAGGAAATAGAACTCCGCACCCATAAGGATGGCACCGAAAAGCATCGACCACCCCTGTTTTGAACGATAAAGGAATATCCAGACACCGTAAGAAAGGAGCCCCCATATTCCAAGTGGAATTCCAAACAGCCTCGAATACTCCGATTCGCCAACCTGGGCGCACCCGCCGGTATCGCCTCCGCAAATCGCCCTCACCGCTGGCGACACCTTTTCAAGCTCGGTTAGAATTGAAGCGATTATGCCTACCGTGCAGAAGATATAAAAAAGACGTGTTCCCCATGATTTATTTTCCAACTTCGCACTCCTTCTTTTTTAAAAAAGGAAACGGCGCCTGCGCCAGGCAACGTCTCCGAAACAGCCCTTGATAAAATGCCGCCAATGGTTACGCATAGCATTCTAACAAAATTTTTTATTTGGAGTTACACTCTACGCCTATTTACCGTTAAAATGTTAGACTGAATATTAAAAATAACGGATTATCCCTTTTGTGAGTGGTGGCATGCCTAGAATTTCAACGATACTGATGGTAGACGACAGCCCTGACAACCTCTACCTTCTTGACCTGATAATGCAGGGACAGAATTTCAAAACCCTTTCGGCCTCAAACGGCATTGAGGCTGTCGAATCTGTAAAGCAGAACAAGGTCGACCTTATCCTTATGGACGTCATGATGCCGGAGATGGACGGCTTTGAAGCGAGCAGGCATATCCGCAACAGGCAGGAATCTGCTCATATTCCGATCATTCTCATCACCGCGAAAAAAAGGGAGGCTGAAGACGTAATACGGGGACTGGGCGAAGGTGCAGTCGAATACCTCACAAAACCTTTCGACGACGAGGAACTCCTGGCAAGGGTAAAGGCCATGCTGAGGATCAAGCATCTGCATGACGACAACCGTGAACTGCTCGCGCAGGTCACCGCGCAGAAAGAGCAGATGAAGAACGAACTAAAGATGGCGGAAGCTGTTCAGAGGCAGTTCCTCCCTTCAAAGGAGTTCATTGCCCAGTTCAAGGAGTGCAATATAGAGGCGCACTATCTTGCCGCGACGTCCATCGGCGGGGATATCTATGACTTTCTCCGCTACGGCGAGAAGCGCGTGGCATTCATGCTCGCCGACGTAACCGGGCACGGCCCGGCGGCGGCCCTTATCATGGCGCTGGCAAAGGCGCTGATGAATACCGAAAGCGCTGATTTCCCCTCTCCATCCGAGCTTGCAAAAAGGCTCAACGCCAAACTGCTGACAATGATACCGGAGAGCCATTTCATCACTCTCTTTTTCGGCATCGCCGACTTTAATACAAGACAACTCACATATATCACCGCGGGACACCCCTCTCCCTATATCGTTTCTGATAGGCTGAAGGAACCGATAACGCTGAAAAACACCGGTACGATAATCGGCATTTTCGACGAGTCGGAAGCAAAGTTCGGCGAAGATACGATTCCGTTTGAAAAGGGGGACAAGCTGGTCTTTTTCAGCGACGGCGTCTTTGAAGTTCGAAACGCCGCAGGTGAAATGTATGGCCTTAATAGATTAAGCGAATATGTCCACAGCAAGAGAGCCGGTTCCGCAAAGGAGATATCGGACGGAATCATCTCCACCGTTCAAGGTTTCTGGGACGGAAAGAGCGACCTGGACGACATCGCGGTCGTCGCCATTGAACTCCTCTGAAAATGCCGCGGAAAATTCCTTTACAAAAGCCCGGCATGGTCTCCTTTGATATCCTCGGCACCAAGATCGGACATCAAACGCTAAAGGCCGAAAGAACCGGATGTACCGTCCTCATATTCGACAAACCTGCCGTATGCGGGGTATCCATCACAGGGGCCGCCCCCGGCACAAGAGAGACCGATTCGCTGGACCCAACCGCGCTGGTAAACGGCGTGGACGCAATACTCCTTACGGGCGGGAGCGCGTTCGGCCTCGCCTCGGCTGACGGCGTAATGCGCTATCTCCATGAAAAAGGGAGAGGATTCCGTGTGAGGGATGATAACGTGCCGATAGTACCCGGCGCCGTTATCTACGACCGGGGGATCGGGAAAAAATCCTTCCCGTCATCAAATGATGGTTACCGCGCGTGCGAAGGAGCCGGTTACGACACCCCCGCCTCCGGACAGATAGGTGGAGGCACAGGGGCGACCGTTGGAAAATGGTCAGACAGACATCTCCCCTCCTCCGGCGGGCTCTCGGCTATCGTCCGAAAATTCGGAAATCTAAATCTCGGTATCGTTATAGTGGTCAACTCCTACGGAAATGTGGTCGACCCTGCGAGCGGCATCTCCGTATCGGGGGCAAAGGATAAGAGCGGAAACATAATCCCTTTCTCTGCCAAAGGGGCGGCCCCCTCCCCGATGGGGAACACGATCATAGGGGCGATTGTCACCGACGCAAATCTGACAAAGAGCGAGGCGAAAAGGATCGCCATGGCGGCGCACGACGGAATTGCGCGCGCCGTATACCCTTCCCATACGATGTACGACGGCGACACCCTTTTTGTGGCAAGTACCGGGAGGAAAAAGAGGGATATCAATCTGCTCTGCGGTTTCGCGGCCGATATTACCGCTGAAGGGATTTTAAAAGCCGTAGCTGTTTAGGGGAGCGCTAACCACCCCTGCGCCCCTCCATAGGCGCTGACGCGCAAGGAGGGGAGATTTTACAAGGTGCTTAGGTTGCGGAGAGCATCTTCTCCTTTACTTTAGCCAGAACGTCGTTTGAGCAGTAATTGTTCAGCTCAAGGTAATCCGCCAGCCCGTTCACCTTCTGCACCCTTCTGGCTTTATCCAGGTCGTCTTCCGTTATTTTCTTTTTCAGCACCAGCCATTCCCCCAGTTTGAATCCGCGAAACCTGTTGTTGAACAGCTTCATGAAGTGATCCTTCGTCATTATGTCGAGCTCATCAAGGAGCGATACAACGGAGACTTCCATTGTGTCGTGCACATCCCTGAATTCCACCAGCTTTTCGGGGAGGATATAACCCTCATTAGCGAGTGTCTCCAGGAACTCAAGATGCTGGATGTCATGCTCCTTCATGTACTCCTCCACGTCGCCGTCCTTTATCATCCCCATGTTTATAAGGACTTCTCCAAGATAGGTCTTTCCTGTTTCATCGCGGGAAATTTTGAAATCTACGAATTTCTGGAGGATCTCTTCAGTTATCAGGCTCTCTTTCAGGAGGGCTTTGGCCAACGCCCGCTCATCCTCATCGAGAATATTGAAGTAACTATCCTCCAAGTCGTCCATATCGGGAATATCAGTCATGCAACCGATTTTACCAACTTTTTATACATGGCACGACCCTTTTAATGAAAATATCGATTTGACTCCATTAAAAAAAGAGACGGGAAACAGCCTGTTGAACATTGACTTTGTTTTGACGGTGACGATATAGTATTTAATTCAATTTTTAAGGAAATCTTTGTGAAACAAGGCAAATTGACCGGCGCTCAGATATTTGTGGAAAGCCTCCTCGCGGAAGGTGTCGAAATGATTTTCGGCTATCCTGGCGGCGCCGTTCTCCCATTGTACGACGTACTATACGATTCCAAACTGCGCCATTACCGCGTCCGCCATGAGCAGGGTGCCGTACATATGGCCGACGGATACTCCCGCGCGACGGGAAAGTGCGGGGTTTGCCTCGTCACCAGCGGCCCGGGCGCCACGAATACCGTAACAGGTATCGCAAACGCCTACATGGATTCCATCCCGATAATTGTTTTCACGGGACAGGTAAACGTATCCCTCATAGGGAACGACGCCTTCCAGGAAGCCGACATAATAGGTATTACAAGGCCGTGCACAAAGCACTCCTTCCTCGTGAGGGATACGAACGACCTTGCAATGACCATCAAAAAGGCGTTCTATATCGCAACCACTGGCAAGCCGGGACCGGTTGTTATCGACCTCCCGAAAGATATCCTTGGCGAAGCCGTGCCGTTTGAATACCCGAAAAGCGTCTCCATAAGGAGCTACAACCCGAACGTAGAGGGGCACCCGGCGCAGGTAAAAAAAGCGTTCACCGCCATGCGGGAAGCCAAAAAGCCGGTCTTTTACATCGGCGGAGGCCTTATCAGCGCGAACGGAAGCAAGGAGCTTTTCTCGATAGCCACCGCTACGCATATTCCGGTAACCACCACTCTGATGGCGATGGGCGCCTTTCCAAGCGACAACTCCCTTTCGCTCGGCATGCTTGGAATGCACGGCACGTATACCGCGAACATGGTTATGCACCAGTCGGATCTTATCATCTCCCTTGGCTCCCGTTTCGACGACAGGGTTACGGGGAAACTGGATGAGTTCGCGCCAAACGCGAAGATAATCCATGTTGATATAGACCCCGGCTCGATAGGTAAAAACGTCGCCGTAGACATACCTGTCGTTGGCGACCTTGGCGACGTTCTTAAAAAACTGAACGCCCACGTCAAGAAGGAGAAGACCGATTGGATCGGCAAACATGCCGAGTGGCTGAAGGCAATTGAAGGGTGGAAAAACGCGCATCCGCTCAAATATGAAAAATCGGATACGAAGATCAAGCCGCAGTACGTCATTGAGCGGATCGACGAGCTGACAAGGAAGCAGGACCCGATCTACACAACCGAGGTCGGACAATCACAGATGTGGGCGGCCCAGTTCATCAACTTCCAGAATCCCCGCACCTTCATTACTTCCGGCGGGCTTGGGACGATGGGCTTCGGATTTCCGGCGGCGCTCGGCGCGCAGGCGGCATTCCCGGACAGGCTCGTAATAGACATCGCGGGGGACGGAAGCATCCAGATGAACATTCAGGAGCTCGGCACCGCTATCGAGAACGGACTTAATACGAAAGTCGCAATACTTAACAACAATTCGCTCGGCATGGTTCGCCAGTGGCAGAAGTTTTTCTTCAACGAGCGATATTCGTCCTCGATAATGCCGAGCTATCCCGACTTCGTTAAGCTGGCGGAGAGCTACGGCGCGGTCGGCCTCAGGGCGGAAAAACCGTCCGACGTCGACCCGGTCATAAAAGAGGCGCTTGCGGTAAAGAAACCGGTATTGATGGATTTCATTGTAGATCCGGAGGAAAACGTTTTCCCGATGGTACCGGCAGGAAAAACAATCAAAGATATCATGTTGGCCTGAGGATTATGAGACATACGATTTCAGTTCTGGTTGAGAATACATCCGGCGTCCTCGCGCGCATAGCGGGCCTTTTCTCCGGCAGGGGTTTCAACATCGAATCCCTCACTGTCGGCGAGACAGAGGATAGCGGCGTCTCCAGGATGACCATCGTCACCCGTGGCGACGAAAAGATAATCGAGCAGATAAACAAACAGCTCAACAAGCTGATCGACGTTATCAAGGTGCGCGACGTGACCGCCGAGGACTACGTAGACAGGGAGCTTATGCTCGTGAAGGTCAACGCCGAGGAGAAAAACCGCGCGGAGATACTCCGGATGACCGATATATTCCGGGGACGCATTGTTGACGTTTCGCCGAAAACATACACGCTGGAAGTCACCGGCTCTGAAAGCAAGATAGAGGCGTTTCTGGAAATGATAAAGCCGCTCGGTCTCGTAGAAGTGGCGAGGACCGGAAAGATCGCGCTCTCGAGAGGCGGAAAAATAATGAGCACTAAAGTTTCAGCAAAGGCTGAGAAAAACAAGGAAACTGGAAAAGGGAAAGGCCCGGGAGGAGTATAAGCATGAGTGAAGATAGTAAAGCGGTGATCTATTACGAGAAGGACGCAAACCTGAAACACCTAAAGGGCAAAACTGTCGCGATAATCGGTTTTGGCTCACAGGGACACGCCCACGCGATGAACCTAAAGGATAGCGGCATTGATGTAGTTGTAGGTCTTAGACCTGAAAGCAAGTTCAACGAGGCGGCTAAAAAGGCCGGCCTGAAATCAATGCCTGTATCGGAGGCGGCCAAGGCGGCCCAGGTCATCATGATTCTCGTACCGGATCAGACGCAGGCAAAAGTCTATAGGGAGGAGATTGCTCCCAACCTGAAAAAGGGTGATTCGCTCGCTTTTGCCCACGGGTTCAACATCCACTTCGGGCAGATAATCGCCCCTGAAAACACAAACGTATTCATGATCGCCCCCAAAGGGCCAGGCCACCTTGTGCGGAGGCAATATACTGAAGGTGGGGGTGTCCCATGCCTCATCGCGGTTCACCAGGACGCGTCCGGCGACACGAAGGATATCGCGCTCGCGTATGCCCTCGGTATCGGTGGTGCGCGCGCCGGCGTGCTCGAAACAACCTTCAAGGAAGAGACTGAAACCGACCTCTTCGGAGAACAGGCCGTTCTTTGCGGCGGTGTTTCCGAGCTTATCAGAGCGGGATTCGACACACTTACAGAAGCCGGATACCAGCCTGAAGTAGCCTACTTCGAGTGCCTTCATGAAATGAAGCTTATCGTCGACCTTATCTTCGAGGGGGGAATAGCCAACATGCGTTACTCCATCTCCGATACCGCGAAATACGGCGACGTTACCCGCGGACCGAGGGTAATTACCGACGAAACCAGAAAAGAGATGAAGAAGATCCTCGGCGAAATCCAAAAAGGGGAGTTCGCAAGGGAGTTCATCCTCGAAAATCAGGCGAACAAGCCGGTATTCAACGCACTCCTCAAAAAGGACGCCAACCACAAAATAGAGATCGTAGGCGAGAAACTGCGCGGAATGATGCCATGGATCGGCAAAAAGATCCAGGACTGATCAAACAATGAAAATTGCAAGCGACGCATGGATGTTTGTTATCCCGCTCCTTCTTGGGGGCGGGATCGTTTACGCAACCGGATACAGGGGTGCGAGCCTCGTATTTATCGCCCTCGCGTTATTCGTTATGTTCTTCTTCCGCGATCCGGAGAGAGAAATCCCGCAGGACGCAAACGGCATCGTCTCCCCAGCCGACGGAACCATCGTAAGGATAGATCACGACTGGCTGGACGATTCAACCGGGGAGAAGAAAACCAGAGTTTCGATATTTCTCTCCATTTTCAATGTCCACATAAACCGCTACCCTATAGCGGGCAAGGTGATAAAGAAAGAGTTCATTAATGGCAAGTTCCTCGCCGCTTTCAACCATATGGCCTCGGAAGAGAATTCCCGCACCGTGGTAGTCATCGACACCCCCTATGGGAAAGTGACAATCAAACAGATTGTCGGCCTGATTGCGAGGCGGATAGTATGCAGTACCAACGTTGGGGATACCGTCGCAAAAGGGGAAAGGTTCGGCCTTATGAGGTTCGGCTCCCGTATGGATGTAATCTTCCCTTCAACCGCCGAAGTAAAGGTAAAGCTGAAGGACAAGGTTCAGGGCGGGATATCCACCATCGCAATTCTTGCGAAATAACCACCTTTTTGGTGTAAAATCTAGCTGATATGGATGAATTACAGGAAACCGATTCACCCAAACTCGGCAACAGGCTGAAAAAGGGTGTCTATCTCCTCCCGTCGCTAATCACCACGATGGGCTTTTTCAGCGGCTTCTACGCCCTGATCGCGGTGTTCAACGAAAACTACTACTACGCCGCATGGGCCATCATCTTTGCCGGCCTCTGCGATTTCCTCGACGGCAAGGTAGCCCGGATGACAAATACGACCTCAGAATTTGGAATGCAGTACGATTCGATGTCCGACCTTATGGCCTTCGGTATCGCTCCGGCATTCCTCGCCTACTCGTGGGTTCTGCAACCCTATGGCCGAGTAGGCTGGATGGCGGCATTCCTATACGCGATATGCGGCGCGCTCCGCCTCGCCCGTTTCAATACCCACGCTTCCACCGGGACGCTTGACGACAAGTTCCTCGGCCTCCCTATACCGGCGGCGGCGGGATTCATCGCAACGCTTGTCATACTCACAAAGGATTTCCTTGTGATCGAAAAAGTGCATCCAATGATAATCGTTGCCACCGTTTACATGCTCGCGTTCCTCATGGTCAGCAACATCCGCTACATCTCATTTAAGAAGCTTGGATTCAGCAAAAGGAGGCCGTTCCGGTTCCTGGTCTCGACGATTCTATTCATATATGTTATCGCCACAATACCGGAGCTGATGCTCTTCGTCATGGCGGTTATCTATGTCTCTTCCGGCCCGGTCGACTGGATCTATCGCAGGTGGTTCAAGAAAAACTACGAGGAAGAAGAGCCGATCTCTCATATATGATCTCGTCGTCCCCACCTGGGACGTGCCGCACTACCCTCTCCCCTAGCTCAACACTCAATCGGTAAAACCCGTCAGGTTCTCTTGCCAGGTGTAAGACCGTTGTCTCTGGGAAATATCTCTTCATCTTGCCGGTGAGAGGAGCAGTACGCTTCAAATCCTCTCGGTTCAGATATCAATCTTTTCAGCTTGATGGAATTGTGGGACTTCATCGAATCAGTTTATGGTCGGGATGAGAGGATTTGTCACTCTCGCGGCAACATCGTGTTGCCGCTCCAGCGACCCCGACTCCCTGCCTAAATTGACTTCCTGTCAATTTGCCCTCCTTGTTCGGTCGGCCCGGCAGTACGCTTCAAATCCTCTCGGTTCAGATATCAATCTTTTCAGCTTGATGGAATTGTGGGACTTCATCGAATCAGTTTATGGTCGGGATGAGAGGATTTGAACCTCCGACCCCTCGCTCCCGAAGCGAGTACTCTACCAGACTGAGCCACATCCCGACTAGGTAGCCAATTCTAGCATAAAGCGGGATACTCATGGTATTCCGCTTTTTCCAATTAGAGCTTCGAGAAAATATGCTGGTTGTCAAAACAGAAAATTTTTCAATATACGAGACTCAAATAAGGATTCAAATATTGAAAAACATTTCTCTTGCCTAAACCGACAGGCTTTAATACGCTTGGACAATACCCTTGGAGAGACAGATGAACAGTAAACATATTTTAATCGGTGCAATAATCGCGGCTGTATCAATGGCATCACTCTATACTTCCGTAAGCCACGCCCCGAAACATGAGCGCCATACCGGAAAGGCAATTCCTGGAGAGATCGAAATAAGGGAGATCCTCGCACGTGAGGGTGGAGGGATACATGGGTACAACAGGGTCAGCGGCATGCTCACCGATATATTGAGAGAACAAAAACGCCTTTTTAAAAACGCGCATGGCGATGTACCTAATGAGATTGCGGACAGGGTTGAAGTAATGGTAAACGATGCCGGCCTCTACGCCAGCCAGAAAAATTACGATAAATGCTATCGCTCGCTAGAAGAGGCGCTCGACACTCTTGCAATAGCAATAACGGAATTGAACGGAGAAAAGTAATTCCGCCTGATGACCTCCGCCAATAATATTGAAAATCTCTGCATCTACGGTGTCGGCGGAGTCGGGGGTTATTTTGGAGGAAAGATACTCAGCAGCGCCCTCAAAAATCAAAACGGTTTTCCAAAGACATACTTTATCGCGCGCGGAGAACATCTAAACGCTATCCGGCGCAGCGGACTCTCCCTCGTTACCCCGTCCGCCACATTTACCGGAAAACCAACAGTTGCCACCGACGACGTAGAGAGTATCCCATGCCCCGACTTGATCCTCCTCTGCGTAAAAAGTTATGGACTTGATGAAGCTATGAATGCCTTAAAGAAAAAGGTGAAGGAAAACACGGTGATAATTCCACTTTTGAACGGCGTAGACATCTACGAGAGGATCAGGACACATATCAACGTCGGCATTCTCTTCCCTGCCTGCGTATTCGTCGGAACGCATATTGATTCCCCCGGGATCATCAGACAGAACGGAGGTAACGGCAGGATCCTTTTCGGCAGGGATCCTCAACACCCGGAATTCATCCCGGAAAGCTCAATAGATTTCTTCAAGAAAGCCGAAATTGATTTCAGCTGGATGGACGACCCATATCCCGCCATATGGGGGAAATTCATTTTCATCGCGGCGTTCGGCCTTGTTACTGCACGATCTGGCTGCACCCTCGGGGAACTTATGAAGGATGATGCTCAGGTGAGAAGTGTACTTGAAGTGATGGGTGAAATTAAAGTGATCGCGCAGGCGAAGGGTATTCTCCTGCCTGAAAATATTATTGGTGAATCACTGGCAAAAGCAAACAACTTCCCGCCGGAAACAAAAACTTCCTATCAAAGGGATATCGAATCAGGAGGGGGGAAAAATGAAGGGGACCTTTTCGGCGGTACCATAATCAGGCTAGGGGAAGAGCTTTCGGTTCCCACACCGGTGACGAAAACCATCTACTCGGATATCCATCGACGCTTCCCCTAGCTTCTTCTAAGTTTAAATTTTCTGAATGGTTCTTTCTGCTTCCATCCCTTCCTTGCGCGGAAGCGCTTAAGGAGGGGCCGGGGGTGGTTTGCATTTATCATTCGCAATTGTCGAATCATGACACGACAGGATGTATTATGTAGTTATGTGCGGAAGGTTCACCCAAACGGCAACCACGGAACAGCTTATCGAAGAGTTCATGCTCGACGAATCGTTCGAAGCGGAAGCGCGATACAACATAGCCCCGACGCAGACTGTCGCCGCCGTTCGTGAGAGCGAAGGGAAAAGAAAGCTCGCCCTCCTCAAGTGGGGACTTGTCCCGTCATGGTCGAAAGATCCCACCATTGGCGTAAGGATGATAAACGCGCGCTCAGAAACGGTCGCCGAAAAACCGTCATTCAGGTCGGCATTCAAGAAGAGGCGGTGCATCGTCCCGTCCACCGGTTTCTACGAATGGCAGAAGGTGGATGCGAAAAAGGAACCCTACTTCATCGGGATGCGGGGAAGAAATGTGTTCGGCATCGCCGGGCTATGGGAATCGTGGGAGGGGCCGGACGGCTATCTCGAAACCTGCACACTTCTGACAACATCGGCCAACGAACTTGTAAAGAGTATTCACGAACGAATGCCGGTAATACTTTCGCACGATGATTACGGGAGATGGCTTGATATGAAAACAACGGCTGACGAACTCCACGCTCTCTTTCGTCCTTTCTCAACGGAGATGATGGAGATGTACAGGGTCGATAAACATGTAAACTCCCCAAAGAACGACGACCCCTCCTGCATTGCGCCGGTTTGATTTACCTATAGCGGAATATCAGTCATCGCAATACAGTTGTCATTCCCGCGAAGGCGGGAATCCAGACCTTTTTTTTCACGAACACTGGATCCCCGTCTGCTCGGGGATGACAAAATAAATATACCGACAATCTACGCAACGTGAAACTCTACTGCGCTTTTGAGGAGAGATTGCTTCGCTGCGCTCGCAATGACGTGACACAGAAATAAGTTGCTCCTTCGGAGCAAACACAGACTGAAGTCTATGCTACCAAAGAAAGACGGCTTCGCTGCGCTCGCAATGACGTGGCACAGAAATAAGTTGCTCCTTCGGAGCAAACACAGACTAAAGTCTATGCTACCAAGAGCAAACACAGACTAAAGTCTATGCTACCAAAGAAAGACGGCTTCGCTACGCTCGCAATGAATTGAATACAAACCTACAGCGCGCGTAGCGATTCGACGTTGAGCGTCACCGCGCCGAATTCCACCTCCACCTTCCCGCGGACGAAGTACGGCTTGTGGCTCTCAAGTATCCCTATGTACTTGTCGTAGACCTTCGGAAAGAAGACTGTCTCGAGTATCCCGGTCTCATCCTCGAAGGTTATGAACTTCATCGCCTCCCCCTTTTTCGTCTGCACCGTCTTCCCGGTTATCAGCCACCCTGCCAGCCCCACCCTCTTGCCGATATGCTTCTCGATATCCTTGACCTTTACCGGCTTCGCCTCCGCTACCGTTTTCTCGTAAAGAACTATCGGATGGCACCCGCACAAAAAACCTAGCGATGAATACTCTCTTCGCACTTTTTCGATCTCCGTCTCCGGCGGAAGTTTCAGTTCCCTTACCGATGCGTCGCCGTCGAAAATGCCCGACGCTCCCCCCTCTTCCCTCCTCTTGCGCCATAAGGCAAGTTGCCACAAAAGTTCCGCCTGGCTCCTCCCCTTCTCCAGAGATTCAAACGCGCGTGAGTATATGAGGGAGCGCGCCTCGTCCTCCGCCGGAATAACGAGCGAAAGAAAATCGCTAAAACTCCGATACCCATCTGCCGGGCGCGCGAAAACAGTTCTCTCCATCGTTGCGGTGCTCAGATTCGACACCGATTGCAAACCGACGCGCATCCGCTTCGCATTCCCCTTCCATTTGATATCGCTTTCATTTATGTCCGGCGGGAGCACTACACACCCCATACGCTTCGCTTCGGATACATAGGCGAACTCGCTGTAAAATCCGCCGCGGTTGCTTATCACCGCCGCCATGAACTCCGCGGGGAAATGGCTCTTCAAGTATGCCGACTGGAACGACACCCTCGCGTAGCTCGCGCTGTGCGGTTTGCAGAACGAGTAGCCGTCGAAACTGAGTATCATCCGCCATATCTCATCTATCTGCTTCTGCGTCACCCCGTTCTTCGCGGCGCCGGAGGCGAATTTCTCCTTCAACTGCTCAAGCTTCCCCCCCTTGTCCTTCTTCGACATTATCTTCCTCAGGAGGTCCGCCGCCGAATGCGAGAAACCGGCAAGCGAAACCGCCACCTTCGATACGTCCTCCTGATAGACCATGATGCCGTACGTTTCATCGAGCACATTCTCAAGGAGCGGATGAATAGGCTCCCACTCTCCCCCATGCAGACGTCGTAGATACTCGCGCAGAAATTCGTTCGCCGCCGGGCGGATGATGGAGCTGTGTATGACCATATGTTCGAAATCCCCCGTTCCAGCCTTCTTCTGCAACAGCCGCGTGGCGGGACTTTCTATGTAAAAACAGCCCATCGTATCCCCCTTCGAAACCGACTTCTGCGTTTCGGGATCATCCTCCGGCTCCCACCGCGATTCGTCGAAGTGACGGCCGTTCCTCCTTATCTCCGCTATGGCGTCTCGTATCACTCCAAGGCTCCGGTTGCCGAGGAGATCTATCTTCACCAGCCCCCCCTCCTCCGCACCTTCTTTCTCCCACTGGATGACAGGTACACCTTTCCTTGCCATCTCCAGCGGGACGTAGCCGTCGATACGCTTCGGCGTTATCACCACGCCGCCGGGATGCACCGAGAGGTTGCGGGGTGTGCCGACAAGCATCGACGCCAGTTTCAGAATTTCCGGCCAGGGGTATCCGAAATCGATCCCCCGCATCTGCGGCATGCTTTTGAACACCGTCTCCATTCCGGTGCTCCTGTCGTGATAAGTCCACGGCACCTTTTTTGAGACGTTTGATATCTCCCGCTCGCCGAGGCCGAACACCTTCGCCGTCTCCCTCACCGCCATGCGCGGCTGGAAAAAAACATGATTGCATACCATCGCCGAATGCCCAACGTGCTCTTCGAGTACCGACGCGATTACATCGTCCCGCTCGTCCCAGGCGAAATCGACATCGATGTCCGGCGGATCGACGCGACCCGGATTGAGAAAACGCTCGAAGTAGAGGTTGTGCTTCAGCGGGCAGACATTCGTGATGCCGAGCGCGTACGCCACGAGCGACGCCGCGCCGGAACCGCGGCCGCATATGCGCGGGCTTCGCCTCACGATGTCGCGCACCACGAGGAAGTAGGCGGAAAAACCTTTCTCTCCTATCACCTTCAGTTCATACTCGAGCCGTGCTCTTGCCGCATCGCTTATGATGCCGTACCTCCACATAGCCCCCCTGTAAGCCTCCCGGCGCAGAGCCTCATCGGGTGAAATCCCGTTCCCCCCCCACGAAGGGAAGATTATCGGATTCTTCGGTCCGTCGAATTCGCAAAGATCCGCAAGATCTTCCCCCCCCGTCAACGCCTCCGGCATGATGCCAAAACGCCTTTCGTACTCTTCCGGCGGAGCGATCCACGCGCTTTCCGGCGCAAGCTCTTCGGGAGAGAGACGCGATAAAGAGGTGTTGAGCGCGATGGCGCGCAAGAGCTTGTGAAAACCGTAACCGCCGGGGCGGAGAAAGAACGAATCGGCCACGGCAACGCAAGGGAGACCGAGCCTTCGCGCGACGCTCCGCGCTTTTGCCGAGAGCTCGTTTACGCTTCGCGGCACGGCTGCGCCGACATCAAGACCGGCTGAATGCCACCGCTCGAGAATCGTTTCATCGGTCGTCACGATAAAAAGTCCGCCGCCGTTTTCTATCGCGCCGCTTTCGAGGGAGAAAGCGGTATCCTGTTTGCGTGAGGTGATGAGGCGGCAGAGGTTTGAATATCCCTCGGCATTTTTCACGAACATGAATGCCGAAGCGTTCGACGAAATATCCGTAATCTCCGCGCCGACTATCGCTCTTATCCCCTCCTCTTTGCACGCCTTGAGGAAAGGCCAGAGGCCGTAGAGGTTATCCCTGTCGGTAAGCGCCACCCGCTCGTAGCCGAGTCGCGCGGCGTACTTTACCAGTTCCTTCACCGGGGCTGTCCCCTGCATGAGAGAGTAGTGCGAACGGACACCGAGCAGAGAACGGAACGGACGGATGCGCGCGTTATCCCTCTTCACGGCGCATCACCCCCGAACGTCCTCCCAGTCATTACCGCACCCTTGCCGAAGCGGACGCGTATCGAATCAAACGCCTTGTCGAGCGGACGGGGGGCGCTGATGCCATTCCCGGATACGGTAAAGAAGTCGAGCTGAAGTTCCATCGGGGATAGTTTTTCGCAGGCGATGCGTATATGGCGTATTCTCACCCTCCTTGTCCACGCACTGTTTAATGCTTTCAGCGCGATATCGAATATATCCGAGTTCGACGAAACGGGAGCGGACGCAGAGGACTTCTTATGAACGCGGTTTCCGTCGCAGTAGTCGACAAGAATGTTTACCTCTCTCAAGGCGAGGCGCCGTCCGCGCAGTTCCATGCCGACGCGCTCCACGCATCCGTAGAGCGCGGAATCCAGAAGCGAAGCATCGTTCGTATCCGGCTTGAATGTGTGACCCGATTCAATCTTCCCCTTGCCGTCGTTCTGGCAGAGGAGCTGGGAATAATCTATTCCGCGCACCTTTTCAAAGATGGTGCGCGCACGCTTTCCGAAGAGGACGTCGAGCTGTACCGGCGAGAAGGGGCGAACAGCGCCGGCTGTGACGATGTTGAGTTCCCGGAAGCGCTCTATCTCCTCACCGAAAAGGCCGGGAAGGAGGTTCAGGCGTATAGGCTCGATGAACTTCTCCTCGTCGCCGCCGTTTACGATGTACTCTCCGAGCGGTTTGACGAGACGTGTGGCGACCTTGGCGACAAGCTTGTTGGATGCGACAGACCATATAGGGTTCAGGCGTATGTCGCCGATTATCGATCTGCGGACGCGCTCGGCCACATCCTGCGGAAAACCGAAGAGGCGGCGCGTCCCGGTCACATCCATGAAGAGGTGTCCGTCGCCGTTCCCATGCTCCACCAGGCGGGAGAAGGGGTAGGCATGCTTTACGAACGCCTTCATTGCGCGCTCGTAGAGGTCGAACTTCGGCGGAATGATAACGGCGGTGCGCGCAAGACGTTTCGCTCGTGAGAGGGACATCCCCTTGCGAACTCCTTCGCGGAACGCCTCGTCGCTCATGTCGAAAACGGTGGAGCGCGGTCCGCCGTCCGGGGCGATGATGAGCGGCCTCGTCCTGAACCGCCTGTCCGCCACACGCTCCACGCCGACTGCGAAATCGGCGATGTTTAGATGTATTACCTGCTTTTCCATCGTTGCTCCTTTGCGCCGGCAACAGCCGACTTATGCCGCCTTCCATGACCCGAAAGCGCCCTCTCCCTTTTAAGGCAAAAGCGGACACCCCATCTCTATACCGAAAATAACACGAAATTTAACAGCAGGCAAATAAATACCGAAAAATCGGCAAGAAGGGGTGTAAATAGCGGCTGAAAGCGGAAATCACGGAGTTAAATCGACCTAATCAATGCCTCTATCGGGTATCATGTTCATGTATGCGAAGATTGAACAGTTCGCTTCTTGCTAGGGGAGTAGCTAAATGGTTTTGGATATCGTGAATGTCCGTATAGGCAAATTATGGCTGGATGACGATAACATCATCCGCTATGTCGTAAATCCCGGCATGGATGAAAGCCTTGATGACGTCATTGAAGTCGTAAAGGCTTTTGATGAAATAAGAAAAGACAAAATATACCCTTTCCTTGGAGATATCAGGGGGGCAAAGTCTATCAGCAGGGAAGCAAGGCAGTATGTGGCGAAATCGATCGTTTCTTCCGCGTCTGCAATTATTGTCGGATCACCTGTCAGCCAAATGCTCGGCAATTTTGTCCTCCGGTTCCACAGATCGGAGATCCCGCAACGACTCTTCACTTCTGAGGACGAAGCGACCAGGTGGCTTAAAGGTTTCTTATAGTAGATGTAGAAAAGCCGGGAGTTTATTTCTCCCGGCTTTAAAACATGCGTTACTCTTCACCGTTGGGGGTTTGCCGGCATTGCCGGCGCTTGCGTTCTTTCTAGCCAATCAACGTGTAATAGAAAATCGGCAGCGCAAAGAGAGCTGTCAAGGCGCTTAAGCCTACTCCCTCAACAAATCCATCCTTGGTCGTGCAGTAGTCGCCTAAACATACCTGATCTTTTTTATTAATGTCTCTCTTTTCCATGGTGCACCTCCTGTACTGATGTACATAGTTGTTAACGCTATCCCGCTTGGACAGCTGTTATTTGTAATCTTGGTGATATATAGGTGCATATCCTATGCCATTTATAATTGGCTGATATTTGTGGTAGTTGGAAAATCGCGCTTGAAAAACCGGGATGCAATCGTAGCAATTCACTGAACTGACGCGGTTTTTTTGATCTCCGGTGATTTGCACCGCAGTACGCATATTGAATTATTACTCGCGCACATTGCAGAAAGTATGGCTGAAATAAAAAAAGCCGACCCCCCTTTTAGGGCGGGTCGGCCACGCAGTTTTTTTTCTGCGCTTTGGGGGTTGCTCAAATGAACCTGTTATACGTACCGGATTTTGTTAGCATGCCAGTTGCTGAGCATATAGGCTCTGTTCATAAAGACCCTTAACTTCTTTCAAAACTTCTGAAACGTCTGTCGGCAAACCTTCCGGAAGGATAGGGACTACCTTTTCCTTCTCCCTGAAGTCCTCTTGCAGGCATTTCAGTTCGTTGCACAGAATGATGGTTTCTATCATCGACTCCAGGTCCTTCCTGTAAGTATCCGGAAGATCCTTTTTCACGATGTTTTTCACGTTGTCGATATAAACCATTTCAAGCTCTGATTCCGTTTCGGCCTTCACGGACGCTGAGTGTTTCCCATCATCCTTGAACATTGCCATTACTCCAAGCATCACCGGCCTCTGTCCCTTCTTAACCTCTACCGTGTTTACTTTCTTCCCTTTTGAGAAGATCGAGACCTTTCCATTAACCAGGCGGTACATGAAATACGCTGGAACCTCATTCTTGCCGATGATCCATTCCCCTGCTTCAAATTTTGTCAAATCCATTATCATCCCTTTCTAGTTCGTTGTTCGAATAACCGGAGTATTACCAAACAGGTTTACATACCTGTCACCCATGTCCTGTCTTGGAATAACAACTTTCGATTTCCTCCAGAGCTTTGTGCTGGTCTGGAAAAGCGCCCATGCGTTATCCTCTTTGTTTATCTTTGCTGTCCTTATATCGGCTCCCTTATTTTTTGACCATGCATCGGTACCCCTTACGAAAAGGGAATATGCCTTGACGTCCTCAACTGCAAACGCAGGTGCTGTAAAAAGACCAACTAAAAGTGCTGCCATTATCACTGTCCTGTTTTTCATATCCAAACTCCTTTTTAAAATATCTGTTTTTACCTGTTTAAATCACTAAATCTATTTCAATAACCTCTATCCCTTACGACTTCCTGTCTTGATCACCTCCATTCGTTTAATTATCTTTTTTGTAACTTTGTCAATTTAGCTGGAATATAAAAGCAATCCCTGTGCCATTGCATCGTCATAAGATATCTATCTGTTTTTATAAGCATTTCATGCATTTAATGAGATTTAAGGTATCTTTGCGATAGCAAGCATGTGTATGTTTTTTTATCTATATGCTATTACATGTCTCTTTTTTTACACTTTTACTGCTTCGTGAAAATGAAATGTCTTAAATATGATATATTTTCCTGCCAGAATCTCTCCTCCAAGAGGGTGTTACCGGGTGACCAAAGGGGTAAAGCTCTTTCCACCGTTCAGATAATGAATGGAGTTTTACCAGATACGGGAAATATCGAAAGACGGAATGATCATCCCCTATGTTGATATTTACCCACCGATTGCATGAGGGTAAACGATAATTGTTTTTATCCGATGTATTTTTTGATACGGGATGAAAAATCTTCCGCGATTATCGGCTTGATGATGAAATCATCCGCTCCGCTTTGCATGGCAATTGCTCTTGTTTCAACATCCTTCTGCGCGGTTACAACAATGATTGGGATCTGTTTCAGTGTACTGTTTTTCCTCAGGATTGAGATCAGCTTCATCCCGTCCATCCCCGGCATTCTCAGATCGGTTATTATCAGGTCGGGAGTAGCATTTTCCAGGATTTCAATCGCTTCATTGCCGTCCCTGGCTTCCATTACTTCGACGCCGCTACACATTAGTGATACCCCATGCACGAATCTCATATCGTAGTCGTCGTCTATCAGAAGCACCTTTGGTATTCTTTGTGGCAATTCAATATGGAAGGTGCTCCCTTTTCCTTCTACCGATTCCGCGATCAAATTCCCGCCATGTGCCTTGACTATTTCCATGCAAAGCGGAAGCCCGACACCGGCACCTGCTTCTCCAGCAGTTCCGAATGTATTTTTCCTGCTCCCGTATTCAAACAGCTTTTCAAGCTTTTCCCTTTCAATCCCCCGTCCGGTATCCGCCACTGAAATAGTCGAAGGCCTATCTTCAGGAGAGTAAAGCGATATAACATCGTTTTTAGAGCAGAATTTAATAGCGTTAGACACAATATTCGAGATGACCTGGCACATAAGCATTCTATCCCCGTAGATACGGGTATTCTTGGGGATATCATTCAATAGCGTTATCCCTTTTGCTTCTGCCAATTGCCTGAACTCTTCCACGATGCCGTAGCCGATAAAATATGCATCATGGAATTTGCATACTGGTTTCATGGTTTCATTGAATTTCATACCGTCTCTGGCTCCAACCGAATTATTGGATTTACCATTAATTCTGAAAAGCCTATGCAAACTCAATCTATGGAAATAATCACCTACATTCATATTTACATTCATAAAGGAAAGCGCCCTATTTGCCATAGATAATTTTTTATAGGAAATGATAATCACCCCAACTCCAAATGAATCGATGAACTCAATATTTTCGAGGTCTATGATAATCTCCCCTTTATTTGAAGCATTTAAAATGTCGTCAAATGCCTTTTTTACCAAAAATCCATCCATGAATGTAAGCGTTCTTAAAGTGTCAAATTTGACCAGCGTTTGATTATCTTTGACAACCATTGTCACCATAGAAAACTTTATCCTTTATACAAAATAATTGTCATTACATCGCAATTCACAAACAGCATATCGGCCTCTGGTTCACACGGATATTTGACTGACGAAACTCGAATGTTAAAAGACAAACTCCCCGATCGACGAATGTTACCCTTTTTTAAAAACCCCTATTAAATAATCCTCAATATCTCTACTTAATTTTGTAAATGAACTTTTTTTAAAGGTGGAACGCCCCTTTTCTGAAGGTCTTTTATAGCCATTTCCGGTATTTATAACCTGCGTAAGGAAAAGGCAGTATTTTTTCCGGATATCGTGCCTGTCCAATTCGGTTTTTTTATATATGTTTTTCAAATGGTAACGGCATGTATTTGGCGAAATTCCGAGCATATCGCTTATTTCCTTGTTAGGAAAAAACATGGTCAAGCCTATGATCCCCTTTTCTTTCTCTGAAAATTCGACATTACCGAGACTTTCAAGAAAGGATCGATAAATTTCTTCGAATTTCACCACGCACCCCCAATAGAGATAGAACCTATCTCATTTGGCCCAAAAGACCCCCTGTTGCTAAAATCAAATGGTTTTCGCTTATAAATGTAGCAGATATCATATATATGGCAACTACCAAAAGCGGTAGTAGAATCAGGGCAATACATGACAATAATTCGAAATTCATATAACTATTTTTGCATCATAATGGGTCATGCAAATTTCAGTGTGTACTATGCCGTTTCATATATTCCTTTACCTACTCTTTGAAATATTTATTATGTTTTCTCATCCAGCTTTCCCCGCATTGAGACCTTTTCCCAGGGTAAATATCAGTCTCATTTTCGGGGTTTAAGATATGAGGACTTGCGCGAATGGAACGGAGGTTAAATATCTAGAATGGGAACTGCCGTTTGTAGATGGAGAAGGATGAATTGCGCGCGTCTTCGAGCGCCTTTTTGATTTTTTCCAGGTCCACCCCTTCCGGTTTTTTATCCAGGAGCGAGGAGTAGAATCTTTCGTAATACTCGTCGGGATAAACCATCACTTCTATTTCATATATGTTCCCTGAATAGATTTTTGGAAAGTTGAATTTTTTCTCGAATGTTTCACCAGGATCAAGGCGGGTGTCAAACCTCTCTGTCTTCATGTCAAGGTCGACCTTCCACTGTATCGGGTATTCGATAAGGGTTGATTCCATTTCGACCCCATTCAGATTTATCACCCTCCCTGTTACCGCGATCTTCGGCGTAACATATGTTGGAAACTTGTGGCCAGTTCCGGAATTTGTGATTGAAATTATCGCGAAATCGACCTCCTTGAGGATCTTGATCTTTACTCCGTTCTTGACCATCCTTTGCGAATGAATCCCCTGGAACGTATGTGTACGGTCGGCCATATGACACGATGCGCACGATTTCCCCTCTTTCGCCGCCGGTGAAGCCTTCCATTGCTCATAGGTGTCCTGCACCAATTTTCCGTTTACCCTTCTATCTTCCGGTTCGAACTGATGACAAGGTTTGCAGAACTCCGACCTGTTGAAATCGTCAACCGCCACGAAGCCGTTATGCGCCGCTTCCGGCGCCACCCATCTTTTTACAGGCGGGCCGTATCGCACATTCTTTCTGATGTGGCAAGCCGCGCACGCCACACCCTGCAACCTCAGGTTTCTGTTGTACAGACGGTTTTCTACTACGCGCCCTCCGGCAACGATATAAGGCTGTTGCTCGTACAGCGGGGAGTGGCAGGCCTGGCATGCGATCTGTGCCTCCTTGCTGAGCCACGGCTCATGGAGCTGTCCCGTTATCCCATGCCTCATCGCGCGGGAGTGGCGCGATGTGGTCCATTCAAGGTATTTCTGTTCGTGGCATGTTCCGCAATCCTCGGGCATGAGGGAAGCTTCGATCTCCGGCCAGTTTTTCGGGCTTTCCCCCTGCGGAGCCATCGGATGGTACCAGTATGAATCAAGCCATGAGGATGGAACCTTTGATTTTTCAGCCCCGGAATCCGAAAGTGTAATAAGAAATATTGAAAAGACGATTAGTACAAATCTGTTTTTCACGGAAAGGATATCCCGGTTGTTATCAAATTAAATCCCCTGCCGTCAATCAAGAATGACCTGATAAATTCTGTGCCTTCCACTTATCCCTTTCAGCTCAAAAAAGCCGACGTACCTTATCTTGTACTGTTCGGATTTGTCTATTTCCTTTTTCACGTATTCGGTGATGAGTATCCTGTTCACCAGCGGGAGCTCTTCCGGTTTCATTCCACCTTCATCCTCGATAAGGTTATCCGGTTTTACCCCCTCAACGCGGAAGGTCATGTTTACCGCAGTTCCCAGCCTGTCCCCTTTAGTATCGACCCTTGTTTCGCCATAATTCAGCGCTATGCGTATATCTATCTTTTCGTTATCCGGCACCGCGAGATTGTTCTTCTCAATGGTTTTGCTAACTTCCATGGCAAACTTCAATGCGTTGTCTATCTCCGAAAAGGTCATCAGGTAGCCGTCTCCTGTGCTCTTTGTGAACCGCACCCTGTTTCTGGCGGCTATCGGCTTGGAGGTCTCTACAAGCCTGGAGGTAACTCTCAGCGCGAATTCATCGCCGTAGTTGGCGCTCATATCCGTAGAGCCGACCAGGTCGAGAACGAGGATCGCCTCTGTAAGGATCTGTGTCTTGTCCGGGACTATCGAGGAAGAAATTACTCCTCCCCCCATCATCTCTTCCCTCTCCTGTTCCGCTATTATCTCGTTTGCCTTGACGGTGTGGCCTGTCATCTCCTTGATTATCTGCAGAGCGGCGTTCCTTATTTCAGTATCCGCATCCTTTACGATCCCCTTTATCAGCGGGAGCGCCGCCTTTGCCTTGAGGTTCCCAAGAGCAGTTAATGCCGACAGCCGTATCGCTCGGTCAGGATCGGCCAGGAAGTCGCCAAGAAATACTATCGCCTTGTCGCCGCCTATAGCCGCAAGCGCCCTCGGCACGCCCCACCTTACATCGGCGTCGTTCCCAAGCTCGATAATGCTGTCTACCGCGCGTTCATCCTTTAACTTGCCGAGCCCTTCGATAGCCTTCTCCCGCACCATCCAATCCTTGTCCTTGAGGCTTTTAATGAGGTTATCATACGCGTCATGGCTTGGACATCTCACGAAGTATTCCACCGCGGCCCGCCGTACATTCTCGTTCGGATTTTCAAAAAGCTTCAATATCTTCTCGTCGTTACCCTTGCTTTTCATATTCGCAAGCGCGTCGGTGGCGATCTCGCGCACCCACCAGTCGGGATCTCCAAGAGCAATTATCAATGTTTCGGTCGCACGCGTATCTCTGAGGTTCTGGAGAACTTCCACCCCGGCCCGTCTTACGTTTACATCGCCACCTTTTATTATCGCGATGACGTCCCTGATAATGTCTACGCTGGCGGTCTTGCTGATAGCGTCGACAGTGGTCTGGCGCACGACCATGTCGCTGTTATTAATGTTCGGGAGAAGATTTTTCGCCATATCCGGATTGCCGATGTCGCCGAGTATCTGAATGATATCGGTAGTTATCTTGGGATCGTTCTCAACCTTCAGCTGGGCATAGAGCGGCTCGAGACTGTTGGGATCCTTCATCTTCCCAAGAGCGGTAACAGCCCTTTTCCTTATCCACCAGTCTTCGGAAGATATCAGCGGCAGGAGGCTTGCAAGCACCTTCTTCCCCCCGATCTCGGCAAGTATCTCCATCGCGCTCCCCTTGATGTCGCGCGACTTGGAATCAAGCATCGGAAGGATCTTATCCACAATGCCGAACGTGCCGAGCTTCTTCAATAATTCGGTCGCGCCTCTTCTTTGAAGGAAATCACCCTCGCGAAGAAAATCTATCAGCTCGTGAGTTATTGAACCTCCCCCCTTTTTAAGGAGTATGTCGCTGATCAGGGATCTAACCTCTTCCTTGTTATCACCCAAAAACTCGATGAAGATGATGGAATGTTTCTTCTCGTAGAACGCGTTAAGATATAGCTCCATATCCTTTTGAACGATCCTGTTTCCACGAAACGCATCTATCAAAGCCTTTAACCCGTCACTCCCATATTTGCCGAGGGTTGCGGCATGGCTTAGAGACACCTCCCCTGGATTGGAGATCAACTCGGTCATCGCCTTTTTTATCTTGTAGCCTTCAAACATCCATGCCTCATACCTGTATTTCTTTTCAAATCAATACGTTTTATTATAATTTACCTTTTTCGGGAAATCCCGCAAATTTCCAAATGGTTACATTCGGTAGTTTCAGGCACCTCTAATGCTGTATCGTTCTTTCCCCTTTTACAGTTTAATAGTATAGATACAAAACCAGAATTTTCCACTTTCCCCTCTTAAATACCCCCCGCCACAAATATCCCTAAAAGTTTACCACAATATCCCTTCTGGAGATTTGTACGAATGTTACATATCGTTCATTTTACTCTCTTTCCCCTTTTTTAGCGTTGCTTTTAGCCAAACCAGACACTAGGATTGTTTAAGTTAATGAAAGAAAAAATGCTTACCCTGCTGAATTCTGAGGAAGCCAAAAGCTACCTTGAAGATACGAGCGACCCAAAGCGCATCACCTCTTTTCGCGCTATTGCCGATACGATTGACGGCTTTTCCGGGCTGGCACACGCCAGTTTAAGGAAATCCGGCGTATTGCACGATGCCGAGGGGCTCTCCCCGGCGGGGGGTATAGCGCTGGCCGATGACGGGCGCATCTTCATTTCGGATGAATTCAACCACCGCGTCTGCGTATACAACGCTGACGGGAAAGAACATAAAGCCTTTGGGAAAAAAGGGGCCGAAAACGGGGAGTTTAACTACCCCAGGGGGCTTGCGCTCGACAACTCAGGCAACCTTTACATTGCCGACGCATGGAACCACAGGATAGCCGTTTATTCAGCAGACCTCACGTTCAAGACGGCTTTCGGCGAACTTGGCGCAGGGATTGGCGAATTGGATGAGCCGGTAAGCCTCATTGTGCGGGGTGATCGCCTGTACGTCCTTGAAAAATCCAACCACAGGATACAGGTGTTTACTCTGGACGGTAAGCCGGACGGCATCATTGGAGGTCGAGGTTCAGTTGACGAGCAGAACCAGTTTTATATGACAAATACCGTTGAAAGCCTGTTCCCATCCCCATCTTTTGAATACCCATCGGCAATAACAGCCGACAGAGACGGAAATATTTATGTAGCCGATACCAATAACCACCGGGTCATCAGGATAAGCGGCGCAACGATGCGCGCCGATACCAGCTTCAATTTGTGCGGCATAAAGTTCCCTTCCGGCCTCGTGTGCGATGCCGAGGGGAACCTCCACCTTACGCAGTTCAACATGGACTTCGTCTCCGTCTTTTCACCGGAAGGGATACATCTCTATTCGTACAAGCCCGGTATGGAGGTGCCTGTCGCCATCGCCTCGCGGGATAACCGGTTGTTCGTTGCCGACGGCATAAACTCTGGCGTAGTCTTCATGGAGATTACGCCAAAACATGACAGGAGAATATCCCTCGAAGGGAGATTCAACTTCCACCTCAAATCGGCATTGTCGCTTTTCGCGAACGGCAAAACGGGGGAAGCGGCAAAACATCTCGGCATGTGCGCTTCGACCCAGGAAAAACCCCAGCCTGAAGAGCTCGGTTCGCTACTCCCACAGGGGGATTACCTTTTCCATACCGGCAATGATGCCCTTGGAGCGGATGAGACGAAAACGGCGGAACCGTTTGCCGAGATGCTGGCCGCCTACTCCTCGGAACTTCTTGCCGATGCGATAAATACGATATCTGAAAAAACTCTCGACATCGACGAACTCTCGAAGGTGATGCTGAGGCTTGAAATCGCCTTCAAAACCGGAAGGGAATCGAACGATGACATCATGGTAGAAAAATACCTTGTACTGAAAAAGATTTACGCGCACACCACTTCAATATGCAAGAAATTCACCTCTTTCAAAAAGATCGAAGAGCTTGCCCTGAGACTCGCATATATCGGAATCGGCAAGAAATACCGTCTTCAAACGATGAGTGACAACCTGGACATCCTGCTGGATCTCCGTGAAAAAAGGGAGGGGTGGTACAAAACCGCTGAGAAGGAGGCTCCCGGCCTTAATTTCTCCTCCCCTCCCGACCATCGACAACCATTCGTCTACGCCTTCAACAAGATTGAAATGCTCACGTGGGAATTCAACCTCCTGTCCGAATTCATAACCGAACAGAATTACGAACTCGCATCGCTCGCCGGAAAGATTAATCCCTCAAATCTGCCGATTTTAAAGGATATCACCATAAAATCGCTAGATTTTATCGCCCTTTTCCCCGAAACCCTGGAATCGCTATTAAAGCTTTCTCGCTCGCTGAACGTGCTACTTGCATCCATTGGCCAGGAAAAACTTAAAGAGGCTCTCGCCCCTTTTGACAAGGAGGAGCTCTGGGCGCCGCTTTCGAAGGAGGAGAACATCATTCCGGGGAGAGGTTCTTCTTATATACTGCTCGGTGCCTTGTGGACCGATGGCGGCTTCAAAGGCAGCCCCGCTTCAGTGGAGGGAGGATGGGACAAGATATCCTCTTTCTATCACGGAGAATTCGAAAAGTTCGAGAAAGAACACACTCCCCTCATTTCCGAAACGCTCAGATTGGCGTTCCAGCTCCCATCTTCCGAAAAGACCGACCCAAAACACGCCATCGAAATACGCAATAAGCTCGCCCTCCTCGGTTTTCACAAGTACTTCCAGGAGCGGTACTCCTGCGCGATGATAAAGGAATACTCCGTCAGATACGCCATGCTGATGACAAGCAAGCCGGGCATCACAAAAGAGGAATTGAAACTGCCCGCGCAAAAGATAGCCGGCTTTCTGGACGGATGGGCTTCCAGACAGTACAAACTCTCGGCTGATTTCCTCACAGCCTTTACCAATACCCAGAAAGAAAATAATCTCGCAAGGAAAAACGACTTGAGGATTGAATCTACGCGGATAGTAATGGAATCCAATTTCATCTGTTGTCTCGGCTCCTTCCTTCTGCAAACCCAAAGAACTATCAGCAGGGTACAGACAGATAACTGGATACCTTCAAATCGTTTTAAATATTTCATTGGAGAAATGGGATCTCCCGAAACTCTCTTCTACCCTCACACCGTAACCGGCAAGAACGGGATCTTCTATATACAGTCTATCGAGAACTCAAGGATCCACGCGTTCAACGGAAAAGGGGAATCCCTCTTCAGTTTCGGCGGGTATGGAACAGCTGAAGGTCTGCTGAAAAAACCTGCTGATATGGCAAACACACCATCCGGCGGGCTCGCAGTCATTCAGGAAGAGAACAGTCTTATATCCATTTTTTCGCTCGATGGCAACTATGAAAGACGATTCTCCCTCCAGGGGGTCACAAAAAATGTCCCAATGCGCATGAAGATCGACTCCAATTGGAATATCTACGTGACCTACCTTGACGGAGTCGGAATATCGGTTTTTGACAGCAATGGGAAATGGATCCGTGAAATAAGCAGGGATTCGCTCGGCCTCCCGAAAAGTACATCCATCTTCGGATTCGAATTGACTGGGGAGAGGATCATTACCGGAGGGGATGGAGTACTCATCTCTTCCGACCTCGAAGGGAATGTAATAAAGAAATTGAACTCCACAGGGAGCGATTTTAAAACCTTTTCCCACATATCTGCCAGCGAGGAGGGTAATTTCCTCTTTACAGATTACGTGAGAAACAGGGTATTACGGGTTACCGGCGACTTTTCGAAAGTCGAAGAGCTGACTGGCATTCCTTCAGAAGGGGCTGTTTCATCATTTCAGATGGACGGCAAAATAGCGATAGCCGATTACCTTGCAAACAGGGTTGTCATTTTTGACCCTCCAAAATCCTGATACTTTCGCTCGCGTTCAATCCCTGCATAACCCGCTCCGTTTTTCCATTCAGTTCCATCCCCGTGTTGACGATACCGTTAACATGACTTTTGCTCATATGATATTTCAGTGCGTGGTGGACAGGCATCCCTTTACGCAATCCCCTTATGTTATATTGACAAACCGATGAACAAAATTGCGATGATTCCGGTCAATATCGCCCGCCTTTCGGCGGATAAAATGCTTTCGCAATTCTCAGGGATAACACCTCTGGAAAGAACCGTCTCTACCCTCCTCGGCTCTGGAATTTTTAGCGACGTAATAATTATTGCCGGAGACCAGCAGCATTCCCGATATTATGCCGAGGTTTCGCGTAAGACCGGGGCTAAATTGTATATTGGCGACAGCGACAACCTCAATTTCAGAATGCGAAATGCGCTGATGGAGAACAGGTATACAGAAGGAAATATCACGAGGGTAAATGCGGAAAATATTTTCACTCTCCCTCTCCTCCTGAAAACAGCTCTTGATTCACATGTTGAAAGTAGCGCTCAATATACGTTCCATTCCGGCGCGCCGGGCGGACTTGCTCCCGATATTGTTTCAATTTCCGCGCTGAAGGCAATAAAAGATCCTGGCACCCCCTATTACAGATCATTCAGACGCGCCGATTCAGGTGTTGCCGTCAACAAGATCGAAACAGGACTCAACATGGAAAAAACCTCATTCTCTGCGCTGGACTATGTATCCCCAATCCTTTTTGAACATCTTTCAAAAGACCTTATCTCTATTGGTATTGAGGATTTCCTCATGCGGTCGCGTGAAATCCTTAAAGCGCTCATGAAAAACCCTTCCTCGGCAGGCGTGCGCGAGATAAATAAAAAGCTGAACTCCATCGAAACCGGATTGAAGCTGGAACATCTCCATTCCATGCCGGTTTACCTTCGTGTCGGGGTCAGCAGTCCATGCAACCTGAAATGCACGACATGCACCCAGCAATTTACGTCTTTTACAGAAGAGGAGTTCAACAAAACTTTCGGAATCGGTTACAGATTCTGGGACACCACTTTCAAACGAACTGCCAACGGCAAATATAAAAAAAGGGGGGATTATCTCACCCCCGAGGCTTTTAAACGGATCGAGAATCTCTTTTTCCCGTACCTCTCCTACTGCAGTTTCGGCCTTCACGGCGAACCTCTATTGAACAAACATCTTCCCGATTATATTGAAACCGCAAAAAGGCATGGCATTGATACCGGCCTGATAACAAACGGAACTCTATTAAACGAAAAAGTTTCCCGAAAACTTGCCTCCGGGATACTGAACAACATAAACATCTCCTTTGATGGAGCTAAAAAAGAGACATTTGAAAAAGTGCGTAAAGGGAGTTATTTCGATCAAGTCAAACGGAACATATCCGAATTATCCGGAATGAGAGAATCTGGCAGAGGGAGTCTTCCCGCGATCAGTCTTGCTGTTACGATAAGCACCGTAAATTTCCGGGAATTGCCCGAATTGGTAAAGATTGCCCCGGATATCGGCGCTGATTCCATATTTGTCAATTATGCCTCCACCGCGCCATTCATGAACCGGGAAGAATCGCTTTTCGGCAGAATGGGCGAGGTGTCGGACATATTTGAAAAAACATTGGAACAGGCCGAGCTCTCCGGAATTCCCGTTGATCTTCCACGGACGACAGGAAAAGCCGAGGTTCCTGATAATTTCTGTTCGATCCCATGGGAACAATCATCCATATTCATCGGCGGCAGAGCTACGCCATGCTGTCTTATTGCCCACAAGCAGGATGTCGCAGAGAATGATTTTCAACCTGTGTGGAACGGAGACTTCTATAAAAACCTTCGCTTAAGTCATGCCGGCAAGTTGCCACTAATAGAAAACTGCAAAAACTGCGCTGATGAAAAATTAAGGGATGTTTCCAATCCCTCTAGTTTTTTCTTGTCAGCCAAAAGCAACCCATGCTAGCATTCGTAATTACCTTACAAAACATTTCTTGAGAGATTGTCAATGAACGGTTGGGAAGATTTTCAGCGGTACAGGGATAAATTTTCCTCACTGCAGTGGTGGGACAGAGAGAAACTCATCTTTTACCACGATTTTAAACCGCCATTTACCGGCACAAACGCCCTCATGGTCATACCGAGAGGCGAAAAGGTTCTTTTCCCGCTTGAAAAGATCAAAAGGATTCTCGGTCTGGTCAAAAATATGACCTTCAGCCTCGTCATTGAAGAAACGTCCGGATGCGAGGATCTATTGAAACTTGAAGGGGAACATCCTGACAACAATACAGTAAAGCCACTAATTGCGAAATCCCTTTTATCAGAATCGATAAGGTCAAATGTAGTGAGTGGAACACTACCCACATCTTTCGACTATACGATCCTCTTTGCTCCCTACTTCAATTTTGACAATAGCAATTTTATTGGCCACATCCCTCTCGCCGCGTACCTCCGCACCCTTTCAAAAAACGTCTATTCACTCGACAACCGGAACCGGCTAACCCTGCATCCCGATTCGCTTGACGATTTCAGGGATATCGACGGAAAAAGGATATTCGGTTTTGCATCCCTTACAAATGAGGATATGGAACTTATATACAAATATGCGGGAGAAATGGCCGGGGGGGTATTCGTAGAGATCGGGCGGTACCTGGGGGGAAGCACAAACCTTATAGCAACGGCGATAAAAGGGAGCGGCAAGAATACTAAGTTTCACAGTTTCGATCCGATCCTGCCGGATGTAGTTCTCGAAACGCTGAAAAAAAACTGTGTCGAAGATTATGTAACCCTTCACAAAACCGATTCAAGTGAAGCCTTTAAGAACTGGGAATCCATATCCGGCGGCAAGGGGGTGGACTTTCTTTTTATCGACGGGGATCACAGCTATGAAGGGGTAACTTTCGACCTCACATCGTGGGGTTCGATCGTCAAGAAGGGGGGGGTAATCATCGCCCA